>MGTJ01000113.1:0-3758 GCA_001799395.1 Desulfobacterales bacterium RIFOXYA12_FULL_46_15
GGCACAGAAGATGAATGATCCGGAAAATTTTAACAAAACCCGGGAATGCAAAAACCTGATTCTGGTGACCTCGGTGGAACCCTGTCCCATGTGCCTGACCCGTATCATCAATGCGGGGATCAAAACCGTTCTTTATGTGGTGGAGGATAAAGAAGGCGGTATGGTCACCCGCCTGGACAATCTGCCGCCGTTCTGGAAAGAATTTGCCGCGGATCGGGAATTCCGGCCTGCAGATTGCTCCCAGGAACTCCGGCAGATCGCCATGGACCTGTTTCATTTTTCCAGCCGCAGTTTTGCAAAAAACAGGGAAAAAAATAAATGAAAACTAAAACAACTCAAACAAAGGAGAAAATCATGTGTGACTGCAAATGCCAACATCCGGAAAAACTAAAAGACAAACCTGAAAACTGCACCTCGGAGCAGGTTGAAGAATGCCATGGAAAAACAGGGGAGCATGGGTGCACCTGCGGTTCCGGGCAAGAGAAAAAAACAAAATAGCCGAGGAGAATTAAAATGCCGGTTGATAATCCGTATTTAGATGATGAAGAAGATAAAAAAGCAGCCATGGACATGGATGCAATCGTTAAGACCCTGTTTGCTCCCATTTATCCCGTGATTGCAGAGCAGATCAAATCCATGCACGGCATTGTCACCGGCAATTGTATTGATCTGGGTGCAGGTCCGGGAGCCCTTTCCATTGGCCTTGCAAGGATCACGGACCTGCACCTTTATGCTGTGGACAAATCTTCCCACAGTTTTGACATTGCAACAAAAAATATCAAAGATGTAGGTCTTGAAGACAGGATTACCCCAGTGAAATCGGATATCGCAGCCATGCCCTTTGAAGATGATTTTGCCGATCTCATGATTTCAAGGGGGTCTATTTTTTTCTGGCAGGATCTGGCCGGGGCGTTTAATGAGATTTACCGGGTGTTGAAACCTGGTGGGGAAACCCATATCGGCGGGGGGTTCGGCACACCTGAATTGAAAAAATTTATTTTTGCGGAAATGGCCAAAAAAAATGACGGGTTTGAAGACAGGAGTAAAAAAAGGGGTGGCCCAAAAGCCATGAAACGCATCAAAGATGCCCTGGATGAAACCCTTGGCGGAAAATACCGGATGACCCAATCGGATACCGGGTTCTGGATATTTATCACAAAGGAAAAGGCATTATGAAATGCAGGATATGTTAAACCGGATGCCATATCGCGGAAGCCTGAAAAGGACTATCCTTTTTTTTATTATCCCCTTAGCCTGTTTGATCCTGCCTGTCTCTTCCTTCGGTGTTTCAGACCCTTGTCCGCCGTTTTTCTTAAAAACGGAAAAAGGAGAGATCATCAACCCCATGACCGGGGAAAATGCGGACCAGCCCTATTCATCACGCAAGACCTGCGGCACCTGCCATGACGTGGATAAGATATCCAAAGGCTATCATTTTATGATGGACTGGGACAAGGCAAGTGACGACCGTTTCAAGAACACCCAAACGCCCTGGCTGGTTTCGACCGGGTTGACCGGAGGCCTCATTACCTATGGATATTTCCAGATGGCCAAAAAAAAGGTTTCCCACCCGGATGAAATTGATCTGACCGCCTTTGAATTTATTGCCAGGGTGCCGGAAGCATCCAGGGGCTATCAGAAACCCGGCTGCGCCGGTTGCCATGCCGGCGGCGGCATGATGGAATTTGACCGGGACGGGCAGCGCTATGATATCCGTCTGGCGGAAAACCCGGAACTGGCAGGCACCCTGGATGGCGACTATTATAAAAGCCGCTGGGACAAGACCGGGGTCATTGAGCCGGACTGTTTTCTCTGTCATGGAAACCGGTATCAGATGCAGACAAGGATCGAGCAGACAAAGAATTTGAATTTTAAATGGATCGGGACAGCCGCATCAGGCATGGGTAAAGTTTACGGCAGAGTCAGTGAGGGCGGGGTTCCCAAAGTGGTATACAACAAACGCCTTTTCAATGAGGACGGCACCTTTTATATGCCGGACATGGTCTTTAAACCTGAGGCTGAAAACTGTCTCCTGTGCCATGCCTCCATTGAACTGGGCAAGCGGGGTAATTCCTGGGATGATCCGGCTAATCCGGATGTGCATCATCTGGCCGGGCTCACCTGCATTGACTGCCATCCAGGAGACATCAGCCACAATTTTGCCAAGGGAAATGCCATGGACGGCAAGGTGGCCGGAGATCTGGACAATACCATGCGCTCGTGCCGGGATTGCCATACAGAGGGCTATAAAGGGGCCACCCGGATGAAACACCAGGGGATCAGGCAGGACCATCTCAATAAGCTTTCCTGTGAAGCCTGCCATATCCCGGAACTGAAGCGCAGTGCCGTCGGCGCTATGTTTTTGAATACCGGCGTCTTCGGCAAACACGGCCAGGCCGATACCAAGGCTTTTGGGGATACCAAGGCCTGGAAGCCTGCCTATGTGATCCGGAAAAAAGATAAGGACGGGATCGCCCGCATCACGCCGGTCAACCCAGTGCTGAGCACCCTGTTCACCAATAGGGAAGAAACCGGCGTCTATGTCCCGCTCTTTCTTTCAGAGGTGGAAAAAGCCTATGAGAAATGCAGGGACAAGATGAGCGACAGAAAACCGGCCTATGATTTTCACAGGCCCGAGGACATGATCCTCATGCTCAAAACCCTTACCCTTACCCTGACCCTTACAGATAACAAACGGTTTAGCACAGTTACCCCGCAGTTTCATACCGGCGGCCGGATCTATTCCCTTTCCCCTGCCGGGACCCTGGTTTCTGAAGAGGACACCACCTGGGTGCAGGGGCTTCCCTATTATTCCATCAGCCACAATGTGTCCCCGGCAGGCCGGGCCCTGGGCGCAGGCGGCTGCAAAGACTGCCATTCAAAGGACTCCCATCTCTTCAACGGTTTGGTGGTGACGGATTATTTCGGCGCCAACCACAGGCCGGTTACGGTTTCCATGTCACAATTTCTTGATCTGTCTCTATCAGTCCGGAAATGGAACAGGGTTTTCGAATATTACCTGAAAGCCGAACCGTTTTTATTTACAGCCGGTATCTTTATATTGACGGCTGCCGTCTATATCTGGCAGGTCAAAAAGATGCTCTAACATGAAAAAGCCAAAACATTAACCATTCGGACATAACGCCATTGAGTCGCGAATCGGCCAATTGAACCACATCAGGTCTTTCCTGTTAATGATCTTTGGCCAATCGAATATGACACAAGGCTGATTTCCAGGTCGGATACCCCATGATCGGCTCACGGTTCCGGCAATCGGTCAGAAGATTGCAGTTCTCCTCTCCGGATCCGCCGTGGGGTACCAGTACAACACCTTCTGCGATGCGGTCATCCACTGATGCCCACATCCGGGCCTGACCCCGGTCCGTTTCTACCCATACGGGTTGGCCGTGCGTGATATTGAATTCTTGTGCGGTTTTCGGTCCCAGTTCCGCTTTTGGAAACGGTTCATTGTTTTTCAGCCAGGGGATGTGATGCATCTGGCTGGCCGTGTTGGTGAGCCACCGTTGTCCTGTGGATAAAATCAGCGGATATTTTTCCCCCAGTTCTTCCCACATACTGCCTTGAGGTGTCTTATCAGGCTCAAGATAGGTGGGCAGAGGATCAAACCCTGCATCAGCCAGAGCCTGGCTGTAAATTTCAATTTTCCCGGAAGGGGTTTTAAATACGCCCGGTTCCATACCATATTGTTTCTCTTGATAATAGTCTCCTTCAGGCTTCTCCCTGGTAAGATAATCAAA
>MGTJ01000113.1:3785-6495 GCA_001799395.1 Desulfobacterales bacterium RIFOXYA12_FULL_46_15
TTTGACCAGGGCCTGTTCGTCTTCCCAGTAAAACACCTTCTCCATTCTAAGGCGCTGGGCCAGGCCTTTATAAACATCCAGGACACTGCGGCATTCCCCGACAGGCTCAATGGCCTTTGACCGCACCATGATATAGGGCAGGCCATGACAGACATTGTAATTATAGGCCAGGCTCCAGCCTTCCAGATGGCTCGTTGCCGGGAGTATATAATGGGCGAGCCGGGTCGTGTCCGTATGGAATTGTTCATAGACAACCAGCAGATCCAGAAGTTTGAAAGCTTCCCGGAACCTGTTGGAATCCGGCATGGTGACAAGGGGGTTGCCTCCCAGTACCATAAAGGCTTTAAGTTTTTCAGGAATGCTTTCAGGGACCATGGATACAATGCCATAGGGACTTGTCCGTCCCCATAGTTCATAAAATAACGGGTATTTGTCCGTACCCAGGGGCCGGTCCTCCAAGGGCAGGCTGATATTTTTCATTTTCAGCCTGGGACTTAAGACCCATCCGCCCGGTACATTGATACCGCCGACAATAGTCTGAAGGATGGCAATGGCGCGGTTGGTCTGGGTGCCGTTGGCCTGCTGATCCTGGGTGCAGGTCCCCTGGTAAATGGCAGCGCCTTTGGTGGTGGCAAAAATACGTGCCAGCCTGCGGGTATCTTCGGCCGGTATCCAGGTGATATTTTCTGCCCATTCCGGTGTGTATGGCTGTATATGGGGAACCAGTTCATCAAACCCAAGCGTCCATTGCTTTATAAAATCATTATCATACAGTTTTTCATTAATGATCACATGGATGAGGGCCAGGGCACCGTCCGTACCCGGCCGGATTTTCAGGTACATCTCGGCCTGATCGGCAATGGCAATGCGTTTGGGGTCGATCACAACCACCTTTGCGCCTTTCAGGCGGTTTTCCTTGATCGCCATGGCCAAAGGGAAATCAGATGCTGAAGGATTATGGCCCCACAGCACATAAAGATTGGAATTCAACTCCTCTACAGGGTAACTGCCAAAGGTGATCTGGCGGCAGCGGATTCGCATGCGGTAACAGATGCTTTCCACCGAAAAATAATTGGCAGACCCCATGGCAGCTTTGAACCGCTGGGTCAGGGCGACCATTTCAAAGTTTTCCACTCCGACAGACCCGCAGAAAAAACCCAGAACCGAGGGACCGTATTTGTCCTTCAGCAAGCTCAGTTTGGCTGCGATTTCATCCAGGGCCTGATCCCAGGATATCTGTTTAAATCCTTTGCCATCTCTTTTCAACGGGTGGCGCAACCGGTCCGGATGATAAATATGCTCTATGGTGGCGCGTCCTTTGGGGCAGAGAAAGCCTTTGTTCAATGGGTGAGACTCCTGGCCCTTGACATCCACAACCTTGCCGTCATGGACCGTGATTTCTTTTCCGCAGCTGTGATAACAAAGCGCACAACCGCTGAATACCTGTTTTGTTTTAGGGGACATTTCACAAACCTCCTGTTTAAATTGTTATCCTTTGATAATCGGGTGACCCGGAAAATTCATATTTCATTCAATCTTCCGGCCGGAAGGATTTGCAAACAGGGAAAATCGGCTATTGAGTTCATCCTTTGTGTTTAAAAGGGATTTCACGATACGCTTCATTGCCTCTTCTTCCCGAAACTCCTGCTTCAGACCCACTACCCAGATGGTTGCCTGTAAATCCTTTCTATAGGCTTTCAGCGGAACCGCCACTGCAATCAGCCCTTCAATGTATTCTTCCCTGTCATAGGCAATTCCTGTTTTTTTAACCTCCAGAATCTCTTTTTTATAGTCGGCCTTGTCAATAATGGTCTTGGAGGTATAGGGTTTGGGTGTAATTTCGGATAGAATTCCATCTATCTTAGCTTCGCTCAGTTGTGCAAGGATGGCTTTTCCTGCAACCCCGGCAGAAATCGGAATCTGCATGCCGATTTCCGATGATATTTTGATCCTGTGTGCTCCATCTGCCTTGTCGATAATAATAACCTTCCGGTCTGAAAGGATTCCGAAAAAAGCAGACAGCTTAAATTCACTGTTAATGGATTCAAGATAAGGATGCACGGTTTGTATAAGTTCCGCACTACCGGCAGCCGCCTTTCCCAGAACAAACAGGGTTGTCCCCAGCCTGAAGAGATCATCAGGCCCTTTTTCAAGGATATTCAGTTCGTTCAGGGTGTGAAGAATATTAAATACCGTACTTTTATTCAGATCCAGTTTCCTGACGATTTCATTAAACCCAAATGCGCGTTTTTCTTCTGCCATCAATGCTAAAATCGAAAAACATTTTTTAATTGCCGGCACAGTTTTATAATTCACTGACATATTGTTCTCCTTAATCTCTTTGATCTATGTATGAAACACACAAAATGGTCTCTATATAGATCCAATGGTCTATATGGTATCTTTCATGATTTGGGCTGTCAAGGATAAAATCGAATAAGAAATGATCAGGGCATGATATTAGTCTGCACCGAATTCCGAGGGTTTCAGCCGGGTCAGATAATCCACCAGCAATTGATTCTTTTGAAAGGCCAGGCGTTCTTTTTTGATATAGATATGAAATTCGTCAGCCGCGGGTTTGATATGGGGAAAGGGGTCCACCAGGGTTTTGGCTTCAAGCTCCGTAATCACGGTATACCTGGGAACAAAACCGATCCCGATACCTGCCACGGCCCCGTTGATGATCCCCCGGATGTGGTTGATCTGCATG
>MGTJ01000113.1:6531-8559 GCA_001799395.1 Desulfobacterales bacterium RIFOXYA12_FULL_46_15
GTGGTGATAAAATTATGCCACCATTCCAGGTCTTTATCCATGGAAAGGATTTTTACCCGCTTCAGATCGTCCAGGGATGATATGTGCTCCGTTTCAATGAATTTGGGTGATGCAATGGTAATATACTGTTCCCTGAAAAGATGGATTTTCTCAAGGTTTTGATGCAAATGGGGCTTGCAGTCAATGATCAGGTCAACCTGGTCCTGGATTAAAGGGTCAATGAGATAATGGGAAAACAAAAAATCCAGATGGATATCGGGATAGGTATGCAAAAAATCCCGGATATGGTTCATCAGGATGGTGGTGCCGAACTCCACTGTACTTCCGATCCGGATGGTGAAAATGATTTTTTCTTTGAAATGCGCCATATCCTGTTCAGCCTTTTCAATTTCATAAAAAATTTTTTCGCAGGACCGGAACAAGGCTTTCCCGGCCTGGGTCAGCATGAGCTGTTTGCCCTTTCGGTCTATCAGAGGAGTATCTATTGAAGCTTCGAGTTTTTTAACAGCATGGCTGACCGCACTTTGGGTGAGGCACAGATGCTCGGCAGTTTTTGTGAAATTCCGAATTTTGCCCAAGGTAAAAAAGGTCTTAAGGTGATACAGGTCCATGACTGCTCCATAATGAAAATAATTCATGGTAAATATAAATATTATGAATTTTACTTTAGCAAATCCGTTTGTATAATACCAGGTATGGTCAGACAAAATGAATGCATTTTTTTTGCAAATATGAGGAGCAGATATGGAAAAACAGGTCATTGAAACAATATTAAAGGATTTAGGTATCAAATCCGTCAATTCCGGAGCCACGACCGGATCATCCACGGGATGGGTCAGCACACGGGGAAAAGAGCTGGTCTCTTATTCCCCCATTAACGGAGAACACCTGGCCGCAGTTTTTCAGGCCGGGGCTGCGGACTACGAAACCGTTATCACCAAAGCCCAAAAGGCCTTTGCCAAATTCAGAATGATGCCTGCGCCCAGACGGGGGGAAATCATCCGGGAAATTGCATCAGCCCTGCGGGAGAAAAAAGAGGCCCTGGGGGCCCTGGTCACCTTGGAAACCGGAAAAATAAAATCCGAGGGCCAGGGCGAAGTCCAGGAAATGATCGATATTGCCGATTTTGCCGTGGGGTTGAGCCGCCAGCTTCACGGACTCACCATGCACAGTGAAAGACCATTTCACAGGATGTATGAGCAATGGCATCCCCTTGGCATTATCGGTATTATTACAGCATTTAATTTTCCTGTGGCTGTCTGGTCATGGAATGCTTTGATTGCTGCGGTCTGCGGAGATGTCAGCCTGTTCAAGCCCAGTTCAAAAACCCCAATGTCCGCTATTGCCGTTCAGAATATCATTGCACCTGTAGTCGACCGGTACGATATTGACGGTGTGTTTAACATGATCATCGGAGGGCGGGACGAGGTCGGTGACTCCATGCTCAAGGATAAACGGATTCCTTTGATCAGTGCCACCGGCAGCACGGCCATGGGGATAAGGGTGGCCGCCTCTGTTGCGGCCCGTCTCGGCCGTTCCCTGCTTGAACTGGGAGGGAACAACGCTGTTATTATTACGGAAGACGCAGATCTTGACATGGCGCTCCGGGCTGTTCTTTTCGGTGCCGTGGGAACGGCAGGTCAACGCTGTACATCAACCCGGCGCGTCATTGTTCAAAAGCAGGTTAAGGAGAACTTCACAGCCATGCTGATCAGCGCTTATAAACAGATCCGGATCGGCCATCCCATGGAGGAGGGTACATTGATGGGGCCTTTGATCGACAACCAGGCAAAAATCAATATGATGCAGGCCATTGAAGCTGCCCTGGCCCAGGGCGGCACCCTGGTTTACGGGGGAACGCCAGTCACCATAGCCGGGCTTGAAAACGGAAGCTTTGTGATACCGGCCATTATTGAAGCAGAAAATCATTATTCCATTGTCCAGAAAGAAACCTTTGCGCCGATCCTGTATATTATCGGGTATGACACCTTTGAAGAAGCCATGCAGCTTCACAATGATGTCCCCCAG
>MGTJ01000113.1:8632-10352 GCA_001799395.1 Desulfobacterales bacterium RIFOXYA12_FULL_46_15
GCGGGATCGCCAATGTTAATACCGGCACCAGCGGGGCGGAAATCGGAGGGGCGTTTGGCGGCGAAAAGGAAACCGGCGGAGGGCGGGAATCGGGAAGTGATGCCTGGAAGATCTATATGCGGCGGCAAACCAATACCATTAACTGGGGGGATGAACTGCCCCTGGCTCAAGGTATTGTATTTGATATAAATGGAGAAAAAAAATGAATAACAGCATTATAAAATTGCCCAGGGCATATAACGAACCGGTTAAACAATATATGCCCGGCAGCATTGAGAGACAATTGCTTCTATCTGAATTGAACCGCCAGATGGGTGAAGTGGCAAATATCCCCCTGATCATCAACGGGCAGGAGATCAGAACCCCGGACCTGGAAAAGGTGGTCTGCCCCCACGATCATTCCATCACCATTGCAAATTTTTGCAATGCCGGTACCCCGGAAATTGAACAGGCTGTGGCAGCGGCGCTTAACGCCAAACCGGACTGGGAAAATATGCCGTGGCCGGACCGGGCATCCATTTTTCTAAAGGCTGCAGATCTGATTTCCAAAAAATATACCTATCTTCTGAATGCAGCCACGATGCTGGGCCAGTCTAAAAATGCATTTCAGGCTGAAATTGATGCCACCTGTGAGCTGGTTGATTTTTTCAGGTTTAACGCAGGATTCATGGAAGAAATTTATGCCCTTCAGCCCATATCGGAAAAAGGGGTTTGGAACAGGACTGAATACCGGGCCCTTGAAGGCTTTGTCTTTGCCCTGAGCCCCTTTAATTTTACCGCCATTGCAGGCAATCTTTGCTGTGCACCGGCTCTCATGGGAAATACCATTGTATGGAAACCGGCTTCAACAGCCGTATTGTCAGGGTATTACATCATGAAAATCCTAAAGGAGGCAGGGCTTCCGGACGGGGTTATCAATTTTATCCCGGGAAAGGGATCCAGGATCGGAGAAATTGTTTTAAACCACCGGGAGCTTGCCGGAATCCATTTTACCGGATCAACCAAAGTGTTTAAAACCCTGTGGAAAAAGGTGGGCCAAAATATTGATATCTATAAATCCTATCCCCGAATGGTAGGTGAAACCGGAGGAAAAGATTATATTTTCATGCATCCCTCTGCCGATATCGACCCGGTGGTCACGGCAGCCGTAAGAGGAGCCTTTGAATACCAGGGGCAAAAATGCAGTGCCTGTTCCAGGATCTATGTGCCCCGGTCCCGATGGGATGAGATCGAGCCAAAAATCAAAACTGCAGTAGGAACGATCACAACCGGAAGCGTCATGGAATTTAAACATTTCATGAATGCCGTGATAGATGAAACAGCCTTTGACCGTGCCAAAGGGTTTATCGACCGGGCAAAGGCGTCTGATAAGGCCTATGTCCTTGTTGGGGGAAATACTGATAAATCAATAGGTTATTTTATCGATCCCACGGTTATTGTGACACAAGACCCCTGTTACGAATCCATGACCGAGGAGATTTTTGCACCGGTACTGACCCTGTATGTATATGAAGATGAGCATCTTGATGAGACGCTGAATATAGTGAACAGCACCTCGGAATATGCCCTGACCGGAGCGGTATTTGCTTCGGACAGGCAGGCGGTTCGCCATATGACGGCAAAATTGACCCATTCGGCCGGCAATTTTTATATCAATGACAAGCCCACAGGTGCTGTGGTAGGCCAACAGCCGTTCGGGGGGGCCAGGGCCAGCGGAACA
>MGTJ01000114.1 GCA_001799395.1 Desulfobacterales bacterium RIFOXYA12_FULL_46_15
AGGGATAGGGGGAAGGAAATTTGGCACGTATCGCAGGAGTAGATTTACCAAAAGATAAGCATGCATGGATCGCTTTAACCTATATCTATGGTATAGGCAGAAGCAGGTCAAAGCTGATTCTTCAGAAAACAGGTATTGACCCTACTACAAAAGCAAATGATCTGACGGAAGAACAGGTCAACGAGATCAGGAAAGTTATTGACGCTGAGTATAAGGTTGAAGGCGAACTTAGAAGTGAAGTTTCCATGAGTATTAAAAGGCTTATGGATCTCGGTTGTTATAGAGGACTTCGCCATCGTAAAGGCCTTCCCTGCCGGGGTCAGAAAACTAAAACAAATGCTAGAACTCGAAAAGGTCCCAAGAGGACTGCAGTTAAAAAGAAAAAGTAGGATAATCTAAAAGGTACTATTAATTATGGCAAAAAAGTCAAAAAAAATTGTAGCCAAAAAACGGGTAAGAAAGAATGTTTCTTCCGGAGTTGTGCACATTCAATCCACTTTTAACAACACAATCGTTACTATTACTGATGAGAACGGCAATACGGTTTCATGGTCCAGTGCAGGAATGCAGGGATTCAAGGGTTCAAGAAAAAGTACGCCTTTTGCAGCAAAGCTGGTGGCAGAAGATGCAGGCGCAAAAGCTTTGGAACAGGGCATGAAAAATGTCGGAATTTTTGTTAAAGGACCGGGACCAGGTCGGGAGTCGGCTTTAAGAGCCTTGCATGCGATTGGATTTAATATTTCAATGATTAAGGATGTTACCCCGGTTGCCCATAATGGATGCCGCCCACCCAAGAGAAGAAGAGTATAAAGATACTCGTTTGATAAAGGAGAAGAACATTGTCACGATATAGAGGTTCGGTTTGCCGGCAATGCAGACGTGAAAATTTAAAGCTTTTTCTGAAAGGCGATCGCTGTTTCTCAGATAAATGCAGTTTTGATAGAAGAGGATATCCGCCAGGCCAGCACGGTCAGAGAAGAGGAAAATTGTCGGATTACGGGATTCAGCTTAGAGAAAAACAGAAAGTCAGAAGGCTTTACGGTCTTTCTGAAAAACAGTTCAGACTTTCATTTGAAAAAGCGGACAGCCGTAAAGGAATTACAGGCGTTAATTTATTAAGCATCCTGGAAACCCGCCTTGATAATACTGTTTTCAGAATGGGTTTTGTCAATTCCAGAAACCAAGGCAGACATTTTGTAAGACATAATCATTTTACTGTAAATGGAAAAAAAGTGAATATACCGTCTTACCAGGTCAAAAAAGGTGATGTGATTGAGCTTCGCGAGAAGAGCAGAACTATCCAAGCGATTTCAGATTCTTTGGATGCAATCGTCCGGCGTGGAATTCCACAGTGGCTTGAAATCAAAAAAGAAAATTTCAAAGGTGAAGTTGTAGGAACTCCTGCACGCGAAGACATTACCCTTCCCATCCAGGAACAGTTAATTGTTGAGCTTTATTCAAAATAAGCAAGCCATTGATATGGTTATTCCAAATATTTATTCAGGAGATATAAATGTCATCTGAAAAACTTGCATATGTGAACTGGCGTGAGATGATCAAGCCGGAGAAGCTTGACGTTACAACAACTTCAACATATGGTAAATTTGTATGCGAACCCCTTGAAAGGGGTTATGGTATTACCATCGGGAACTCTCTTAGACGCATTATCCTTTCATCCATCTATGGTGCTGCCATAGTTTCCGTGAAAATTGATGGCGCTCTTCACGAATACAGCGTAATTTCTGATGTTAGAGAGGATGTTTCCGAACTTATTTTAAATCTTAAGGAACTGAAGCTCAAAGTCGATGACCCGGAAGACAAAATCCTGACATTGAGTGCCAAGGGTGAATGCGAAGTCACAGGTGCGGATATTGTGAGCCCTGATGGCAGGGTTGAAATTCTGAATCCTGAACAGCATATTGCCACTCTTTCCAAAAAGGGTGTACTGAATATGGCAATGGTTGTTAAAACCGGAAAAGGGTATGCTCTTTCATCTTCAAATAAAGATGACAATGCCCCCATTGGAACAATTCCCATAGACGCCGCATTTTCTCCAATCAAGCGCGTAAAATATGTTGTGGGAACTTCCAGGATCGGACAAAAAACAGATTATGACAAGTTAACACTTGAAGTATGGACTGATGGAAGCGTGACGCCGGACAATGCAGTTGCTTATGCAGCTAAAATCCTCAAGGAACAGATGAATCCGTTTATCAATTTTGATGAGGATATGGAACCGGAACATGTTGAAGACAGTAAAGATGAATCCGTAAAAGGCATTAATGAAAATATCTACAGGTCTGTCAATGAACTTGAATTATCTGTCAGAAGTTCCAATTGTTTGAAAAATGCCAGGATTCACACAATATATCAATTGGTTCAAAAAACAGATAGCGAAATGCTTAAAACTAAAAATTTCGGTCGAAAATCCTTGAACGAGATAAAGGAAGTGCTTTCTTCTATGGATCTTTCACTCGGTATGGATCTGGAAGGTTTTGAGCCGCCGGAAGATGAGCTTAATCAGGAAGGAGAATAACATTCCATGAAGCATAGAAAATCAGTATTAAAATTAAACAGGACATCAAGCCACAGAAAGGCAATGTTCAGGAACATGGTAACTTCTCTGTTCAAACATGATAAAATTAAAACAACTGAAGCAAAGGCTAAAGGCTTGAGATCAATTGCGGATAAAATGGTTACTCTTGCAAAAAGAGGCGATTTACACGCCAGAAGACAAGTCCTTGCCGTCATTCGTGAAAAAGATGTTGTTCATACACTTTTCAATGAAGTTGTAGCAAAATTTAATTCAAGACAGGGAGGGTATACCAGGATTACAAAACTCGGGCCCCGTAAAGGTGATGTTGCACCCATGGTTCAGATTGAACTTGTTCTGGACTGATATCTCACTTTTAAAATAAATTTAAAAAAAATTCCCTGACAGTATTAAGGCTGACCAGGGAATTTCCATTTTTTGTCAAGAATCTCTGTCTTTTTTGCTTTGCTTTGCTTTGTAAAGCTTTTTATCCGCATCTTTTAATAGAATTGCCGAGGAGTCCATTCCTTTTTCAAATATGGAAGAAATGCCATGGCTTAGCTGGACATAGAAAGGAGTTGTGCCTGAATATAAAGGTTCGCTTTTGAGTTTCTGCTTCACCCTGTTGATATAGCTTTCAGCCTGGTTGATATTGGTTGAAGGCAGAATGACTACAAATTCATCTCCGGCAAATCGTGACACAATATCTGAATCACGCTTGAGCATATTCAGACAGTTTGCAGTATGACGCAATGCAAGATCCCCGTTATCATGTCCGAAATTATCATTAGTGGATTTAAAATCATCCAGATCCAGGAAAAGAACCGTCAGGTCGATGTGATATCTTTTGGAACGCTGAAACTCTCTTTCAAGAATCCTTTCCATGACACCCCGGTTCAGGAGTCCTGTCAATGGATCATGAAATGCAAGATATTTTAATTGTTCATGGGCAGTTACATTTGAAAGACACAGGGAAACCTTTAGTGCCAATTGTTCAAGCAAGGATGTATCAATACCGGGTTCAAACCGGAAAATATCGTGATCTGCCTGATTAAAGCTTCCTACAATTTCACCATCAAGGGTAATGGGGGCAATGGCTATGGAGCCGATTGTATATTCTGACGCCTCTGGGATCAGGACTTTGAAACGTTCAATGTTTTTATTGGCAAGAAGTGGTTTGAGTCTGTTCCGGGTGATTTCTGAAAATTCATGTTTTAATAAAAAGGCAGTTGATGTCTGGAGGCGTTTTGAGCTTTGAAGATTATGAAAATACTTGGATATACTGCTTTCTTCAATAATGGAAATCCAGGTATAAGGAACTGAGAATTTTGAGCTGATTTCCGATAAAAGCTTTTCAATAAAATCCTGGAAATTTAATATGGTTAAAATACTGATCTCAGTTTCATGAAATCTTCTGGCTGTAATTTCGTTCTGCTTCAGTCGTTCCAGGAGTGATTGGGGAATGCTCAAATGTTTGTTTTCATTCATATTTTTCTTTTCTCTTGTTTAGGTTGAAGGAAAAAGAAATTACACGGAGGGCATTATAGCTCTGTGAAAGCATTGTTGCCAGATTTTTTTTGATTAATTGAATTTAATATTGGATGATTATTGTAAGGTGCCTGATATATTAATCAGAAGAACGCCGTTATCAAGCTCAGGCCCCCCAATGGTTAAGCTTGAGTTATTTTTCAGCATCACCTGGGTTTGAAAAATGGAATGATAGTTTTTTTCAATATTGATTTGATACCGGATTCTATTACCATCAGTATCAGATGGCACAATAAGGAGTGTTCTGCTTCCCGGAAGATTGACCAGGCCCTGCTGATTGAAGTCCAAATTAAACCGTTTGTCCTCTAACAACCGGTAGGAAGTATATTTAAAGACGGATTGAAGTTCTTTGATGATACCTTTAAGGCTTGAATCAGATTGCTCCCCTGTCCCTCCCCTTCCGGTGGATGCATGGATAACCTTTACGTCCGTCAGTACCTGACTGCCAGCTGATACTGTCTGAAAAGAAAGAGACAGGGACAGGATAGCCAAAAGGAGGATTGATATCTTCATGAATTTTGTCATAGGTCCTCCTTTGAATCAGGTTTCTTCTAAAAACCAGATGATAGTGTGTTTCTGTTTTTGAGTTTCGATAATCATAACGGAAGTATATTCTGTGTCAACAGAGTTAACAATGGCGCTTGGGCCTGCCGAAGGATCCTTTAGCAGGCCCAAGTTAAACGGAAAAAGGCAGATCATTATAATTGCGGTAATACTGGCAAGCTTGAGGTAAATATTTTTTCCGAAAAGCCCGGAGAAATCTTTCAAAGATTTTTTTTCAAAAGCCAGGAATTCTTTTTCAAGCTTCTGTTCAATATCAGCATCTCTTATCCCCTGGGTCATTCTGTCGGTATAATGGGAAAAAGCAAAGGATACTGATTGATATCTGTTGAGCAGGTCGCTGCAATCCCGGCAGTGAGGCAGGTGATGTTTAAAAGACCGGTATTGTTCTAAAGGAAGCTCACGATCAATGAACCGGCTTATATCTTCAGATGTGTAACGGTTACATTTTTTTTTCATAAGAAATCCTTTTTCCCTCATTCAATTCCAGGGAATCAATGAGAGTTTTCCTTGCCAGGTGAAGTCTTGAACTGACGGTCCCTTTTTTTATATCCAGGGTTTCTGCAATTTTTTCATATGAAAGTCCCTCAACAGTATTCAAGATAAAAACAAGCCGGGTCTTCTCAGGCAGGGTTAGGACAGCTTTCATAAGATTATTTTCCAGTTGTTTTTCCCTGAATAATATCTCCGGGTTATTCTTATTCATATTGTCTTCAAAGGGTTCAACACCGTTTTCCTGTTCCAGGGAATGGTGATTCCATTTTAATCTTCTTTTCCATTTCCGTTTCCAGTTCAAGCAGTGGCGGATTGTAATTTTTCTCATCCAGGTGGCAAGGCTTGAGTCCTGCCTGAAGGTCTGGATATTTTTATATACGCTGATAAATACATCCTGTACGACCTCCCGGCTGTCCTCACGGTCCTGTGTAATACCATAGGCAAGTTTGAAAAGCCGTTCCTGGTATAAGAAGACAAGATGGTTGAAAGCCAATTTCTGTCTTTTTTTCAGCCTTTCAACCAGATCCTGATCAGGATTTATACATAGGTTTGTTTTGAGTCCGGCCACAATACATCAAATGCCGTGTTTGTTTTCTTTTAGCGGCCAACCCAGACGTGTTGATCCTGATAATACCCTCCTGTTATCCGGAATTCTTCATATCGGCCTTCCACCCATTCTCCCCTTTCGTTATAATGTGCAGGATTCCATCTTCTTTCATAAACAGGTTCAATCCATTCTCTTACAATTTCCCAACGGCCATCCTGCCGGTAATCATGATGTCTTCGGGGATGCCTGTTATCATGCCCCCCTCTGTATTCAAAATGAACTTCAGGGGGGGGTGAATGGTGCCGGGAGTAGTGAGGCCGGTCATTATCATTCATACCATGGAGGATGGCGGCACCCAGGATGGCAACGCCGGTCCCGAGCATAAAACCTTCCATGGTTTTTCTATCTGCTCTGGCAGGTATTGTTGAAAAACAAATCAAAAACAGAACAATGGTAATGCCGGTAATTAATTTATTCATTTTTTTCTCCATCTTCGTGTTAAACCAAAAGAATTAAATTAAAAAGACAATTGCTTTTCTATTATCCATTGACACCAAAAAATCAAAAAGAATCAAAAATTTTAAAAAAAAATTATCCGCCGATGGAAGTCATGTGGCTTATTGGAATGTCTTTGCCTGATGAATCGGACAGTCCGTGAAAAGAGGGCTTTTTGGTCAGAGCAGTAAGAATGATGTCTTTAAGTTCGTCATCAGATACACCGTTTCGAAGCGGGTTGATGATATCTTTTTCATAATTGTTCAGAAGACAGGGTCTTAAAGTCCCCCTTGATGTCAGCCGTAAGCGGTTACACTCAGCACAGAAATGCGAACTGATGGGGGTGATGAACCCAACAATGCCCATTGCACCCTTAATCTTGAATTTTTTGGCAGGCCCGTCGTTGGATCCTTTTTTGACAGGCTCAAGTTCCCCAAACCGGGATTCTATTCTTGATTTTATTTCCTGTGTTAAAATCTGCTGCTGTTTTTCCACGGCAGAATCGCCCATGGGCATATATTCGATAAACCGTATGTGAAATGGAAATTTCAGCGTCAGGGCGGTGATGGCTTCAATTTCATCATCATTAATGCCCCTTAACATAACGCCATTAATTTTTACCGGGTTGATGCCCAGTTCATGGGAAGTGAAAATAGCCTCCCAAACCTGCTGGAACCTGTCTCTTCCTGTAATCTGTTCGAATCTGACAGGGTCAAGCGTATCAAGGCTGAAATTAAGGCGTTTGATACCAAGAGAAATCAGTTTTTCAATTTTTTCACGGGTCAGCAAAGACCCGTTTGTTGTAATTGAAACATCTTTGAGGCTTTTAATAGCACATAATTGTTCCAGAAAAGAAAAAATATCTTTTCTGACAAAGGGTTCCCCCCCTGTGATCCTAATTTTGGTAATACCAAGATCACAGGCGAGCCTGGCAATCCTCAGGATTTCTTCATACCGGGCAATTTTCCCATGCTCAATCACTGAGAAAGGGGTAGATGGAACACAATACCGGCATCTGAAATTACACCGGTCTGTGATGGAGATACGAAGATAATTGATGGTACGGTTGCCGGCAATCATTTGTTTTGTCTCTCGTAATAGTACAGCAATGAATTGATAAGCCCCTGAATAGTAAATTCACCGGCTTCAATATCGGGTTCAATGCCAAGGGAACGGCATGTATCCGATGTAATGGGCCCGATGCTTGCAAAAACAAGGCCGTTCAATAGTTTTTTTTCATCTTCAGAATCAAAAAAAGACATGAAATTGGAAACCGTTGAAGAACTGGTAAAGGTGACGGCATCAATCTCACGGTTTTTAAGAAGCTCAATCAGCTCCTGTTTGCCTTCTGTATTCAAACGGGTTTCATAGGCCGTGACTTCATGTACCTCTGCGCCCATTTTTGTCAATTCTTCCGGCAGGATGGTCCTGGCAATTTTTGCCCGGGGTAGCAAAACTTTTTTATTTTTGATTTCTATACCTGAAAAAGCCTTGATAACGCTTTCAGCTCTATAGGTCTCGGGCAGGATATCACTGACAATGCCGTGGCCCTTCAGGCATTCTTTTGTCACAGGCCCGATACAGGCAAATTTCAGATGCCCTAGTGCTCTCACATCTTTTCCAATGTCATTCAAGGTGTCAAAAAAGAATTTTACGCCATTGACACTGGTAAAGACAATCCAGTCATAATTTTTCAGGTTTTCTACCGCACTCCTTAAAGGGGTGATGTCTTGGGCCGGTGCAATTTCAATGGTGGGAATTTCAATACAGGCAGCGCCCAGTCCGGATAGCTTTGACACAAGATCGCTGGCCTGGGCACGGGCCCGCGTGATGACAATCTTTTTTCCGAAAAGGGGACGGTTGTCAAACCAGGCAAGTTCTTTCCGCAGAGACACCACATGGCCGATGATGATAATGGAAGGAGACTTCAGTCTTGCCTCTCTCACACGTTCAACAATGGTTTCAAGGGTACCGGTGACGGTTTGCTGTTCCGGCGTGGTTCCCCACCTGACCAGGGCTACCGGAGTGTCAGAAGGCTTGCCGTTTTCAACCAGGTGTTTGACAATATTTTCAAGGTTTTTAACCCCCATCAGAAAAACCAGGGTAGCATTGGATTTGGCATAGACATCCCATTGCATGCTCGTGTCTTCTTTGGTCGGATCTTCATGACCGGTGATAAAGGACACAAATGAGGTGTGGTCCCTGTGGGTGACGGGGATTCCGGCATAGGCCGGCGCGGCAATGGCTGATGTGACACCCGGGATCACCTCATAGGGTACGCCGTTACTGAGCAGCATCTGGGCTTCTTCACCGCCACGGCCAAAAACAAAAGGGTCCCCGCCTTTGAGTCTTGCTACATCATATCCCTGCTTTGCCTTTTCAATGAGCAGAAGATTGATTTTGTCCTGGGAAAGGGTATGGTCCCCGCCTTTTTTCCCCACATAAATTACTTCCGCTTTTTTGCCGGCATATTTCAGCAGCATGGGGGATGCAAGATAATCATAGACCACGACATCGGCTGCCTCAATGCATTCTTTGGCCTTAATCGTTAAAAGACCCGGATCACCCGGGCCGGCACCGATGAGAAATACTTTTCCGGTCTTAGTTGCCATTTGAATTCAGACTCTCCAATATTTTCCTTCCGCCTTTTTCAAGGATCAGATCAGCCAGACTCCTGCCGCTGTCTTTGACCCTGTCCATGGGGGAAACAATTTGTTTTTTTATAATTTTTCCACCGTCTTCAGAGGCAACCACGGCCGTCAGCATGACTTCATGGTTGATAATTTTCCCGAAACAGGCCACCGGAATATGGCAGGAGCCTTCTATCTGTTTTAAAAAAGCCCGTTCTCCTGCCACACATACCCGTGTGTCATAATGATCGAGTTTATTTGTAATTATTTCAACATCAGGATCATTTTTTCGGGTTTCAATGCAGAGGGCGCCCTGTCCCACGGCTGGGATCATGATGGTGTCATCCAGGTATTCAGTGATTTCCCTTTCCTGCCCGAGACGCAAAAGTCCTGCTGCGGCCAGCACAATGGCATCATAATCACCGGATTTGAGTTTTCTGATCCGTGTATCCAGGTTACCCCGGATGGATTCAATTCTTATGTCCGGGCGGATATGCTTTAGCTGGGAAGCCCGTCTGAGGCTTGATGTTCCAATTCTTGCCCCTTGTTTATAATTTTTGAAAAGAATGCCGTTTTTTGAAATCAAAACATCAAAAGGGTTTGCCCTTTGAGGAACGGCGCCGATCTGAAGCCCTTCCGGCAGTTCACCCGGCATGTCCTTCATGCTGTGAACCGCCAGGTCGATCTCATGGTTCAGAAGGGCATTTTCAATCTCTTTGACAAACAGGCCCTTGCCGCCTACAAGGGCCAGGGGCCTGTCCGTGATAGCATCCCCGGTTGTCTTGATGATGTTTAATTCAACATCCAGACCAGGAAAGAGGCCATTGATTTCCGATTTTATAAAATTGGCCTGCCACAGGGCCAATTGACTTCCCCGGGTGCCGATAATCAGGTTCTGTTTCATGAATTCCTAACCCATCCCGCAGGAGGAACAGCTTGAGGATGAACAACTGCCGCAGCTTGAAGACCCTGCAGACCGGGATGCCGTTTCTCCGGAAGGTCCGGATGATTTTGAAACAAATCCGCAGGCAGACATCAGCCGAGACAGATCCTTGCTGTCACAGGAGGGGCATTCAGGAGTGGTTTTTCCCATCACAAGGGTTTCAAAGTTTTTACCGCAGGCATTACATTTATATTCATATATCGGCATATTTTTTACCTCATTGCTTACCGGTTAACGAAACAAACCAATATAAGGATAAATGCCTGGATTTTCAAGTCAGTATTTTTTGACCTGAACCGCTGCTGATCTCAAAGCAGGGGAATTACAAATTATAACATTTTTAGGATGGTGAAGAGCGGTCCCTTGTGGTACCTTTGTTCAAAAGGTTTGAAATGGACAATGATATCAGCCAAATGAATGATTTGAAAAAAACAATCCTCCTGGTAGAAGATGACGAAAGATTGTCTGAACTGGTGGGGGAATATCTTGAAAAACAAGGATATAAAATTCTTATGGAGCACCGGGGGGATTTTGCGGCCAACCGGATTGCCAACGAAAA
>MGTJ01000115.1 GCA_001799395.1 Desulfobacterales bacterium RIFOXYA12_FULL_46_15
CGGCCACGGGCCGAGACAGCCGTACAGGCCCTGGCATGGCTGGAATCAGCTCCCTTAGAGGGAATCGATTATTTTATCATTGACTCCACCTCTCAGATTCTCGCGTCTTCCCGGAACTTCATGACCACTGATGCCTGGAAGTCCATGAAGGATGCAAAATACAGAAATTTATGCGAAATCATGTGTTATGAAAAGCTCAGGCACAAAGAAGATTATGCCACCTTCACGCTTCCGGCAGGAGACGGGAAAACCCGATCCATTCTGGCTCATTTTCTGCCGCTGGACCAGTGGGAATACACCATTGCCCTAGCCGTCGACATCAGTGATATTGAAGCTGAAGCCCAGACCAGGCTGGAAAAGATTTTAAATTCCCTGAACGAATTTTCAAGGCAGTTAAACATCACGAAAAACGGGTTTGTGTATATGTTTGATGCCGATGATGCCATTTTGATTCCGCCACCGGATCATATCCGCAACGATATCCACCTATCCGGCAACCTCCTGACAAAGGGCAGGATTTACGATGATATCAAGTCTGCTTCAGAATCGGAAATGCCGGAACTTCAGATTATCTCCTCCAATGACCCGGATCAATCTCCCATGATGGTATATTGCCGTTATTTCAAGCCATTAAAATGGTATATCAGCGTTTTTGTCCCTCTTAACGAAATCAACACCCCGGCCCGTATCCTGGTGACCCGGCAGAGCCTGATCATCACGGCCCTGTTCATGGCCGGGCTGGGGGTGGTGATTGTTCTGGTGATCCGTATTGCCGCACCCTTGAAGCTCCTCTCCGCCTATGCTGAAAAACTCCCTGAACAGGATTTTTCAAAGCCCCTGGCCGATCAGACCCCCATTGACGACCTGCCGCAAAAATACCGGGATGAGGTCGGGGGACTGGCCCAGTCTTTTATTTTCATGCGGCAGCAACTCAGCCTCAATATTCTGAATCTCATCAGCATTACGGCGTCCAGGCAGCGGATAGAAAGTGAACTCAATATTGCGAGGGAAATACAGCTCGGAATGATTCCCAAAACCTTTCCGCCTTTCCCCCAGCACAAAGAATTCGATCTCTATGCCACCTTGATACCGGCAAAGGAAATCGGCGGAGACCTCTATGATTTTTTCCTGCTGGATAAAGACCATCTGTGCTTTACCCTGGGTGATGTTTCGGACAAAGGTATCCACTCAGCCCTGATGATGGTGATCACCCGGACCCTGATCCGGACCCTGAGCGAGAATGAACATTCCCCCTGCCGGATCATGGCACGTATCAATACTATCTTAAGCGCTGACAACCCCCAGGCCATGTTTGTCACCCTGATCATCGGTATCTTGGATATCAGGACCGGAGAAATCCGATATGCCAACGGCGGGCATAACCCTCCCATTATGATTCCAAGAGAGGGTGAGGTTTCCTTTAAAAAAGGGCTGAACGAACCTCTGGTCGGTGCCATGCCGGGAATGACCTATTCTGATCTGACCCTGACCTTGTTGCCTGGAGAAAGCTTTTTTCTCTATACGGATGGTGTGAATGAAGCCATGAATTCCAAAGGAGAACAATTTTCAAATTCCAGCCTGCTGTCCCGGATTACCCGGATCAGGGAAAAAGCTCCCGAAGGCATAATCAAACAGGTGCTGGAAAGCCTTGCAGACCACGCCCAGGGTGCTCCGCAATCCGATGACATCGCCATGCTAATTATAAAATACAATAGGGAAAATACCTAAATCGGTTTATTTATTTTATTGAATGGTATAAAAGGCACACATGGCTCAACTGACGATAGACATAAAAAAGCTGGCCCATAATATCAGCTTCGTGGCCCGCTCCTGCAAAGATGCAGGCCTTGACATGATGGGCGTATTAAAAGGACCCGGGATGGATTCCGTTATCATACGGACCCTGGTGGAAAACGGGGTTGAGACCTTCGGCTTTTCCAATATGCCGAAAAAAAATCTGTATGACACGGTATTGTCCAGAAAACCGGTTTTTATCTCTTTGCCCTCGATTCACGAAATCCATAAACTGGTCCGTTATTTCGGCACCAGCTTTAATACAGAGATATCCGTCATCCAACGGATCAATGAGGTACTGATTGCTGAAAAAAGGTCCCACAACATTATTCTTATGGTGGATACCGGTGATCTGCGGGAAGGTGTGCTGCCGGAGAATGTCGTGGATACCGTAAGAAAGATCCATGACATCAAAGAGCGAAAACTCGGCTTTTCCGGGATCGGGACAAACCTGGGATGCTGTGCCGGAATGGTTCCCGATGAAGAGAACATCCAAATTTTGCAGGACCTGGCCCTTGAGATCGAAGCCCGGCTGGGAATTGCGGTGGATACCGTTTCCGTCGGCGGTTCCGTTTTTCTCGGCTGGCTTAAATCCCATCGCCTGCCCCATAAAATTAATCAGATCAGACTGGGTGAAGCCGTTTTTCTCGGGAATATCCCGACCCTTTATCAGAAACATGAAGATCTGTACGACGATGTCTTGGTATTTAAAGGGGATGTCCTTGAAACACAGGAAAAGCGTGTCGATCTTCCCCGGTGTCCGGGAAGGGATGCCCTGGGGTTTCAGCCTGCGTTCCCGAATACGGGGAAAAGGAAACGGGCAATCCTGAATTTCGGCATCTCCGATACCTATCCCCAGGGACTCAGGCCTTTGGATGAAGGGTCCAGCATTGTCTGCATCAACAGCAATTATACTGTTATGGATTACACAGACAGCCCTGTATCTCTAAAACCTGGTGATTTTGTCGAGTTTAAAATGAACTATATCAGCATGCTCCAGGCCTTTATGTCTCCGTTTACGGATATTGTTTATCAATACTGAAGATACTGCAGGTGTAAAAAGAGGGCTGCTATAATAGGAAAGGGGAAACAATGAAATTCGTTTTTAAAATCTGGATCATGGTTTTCTGGTTTGCATGTATCTCTGTCTGGCCGGTAACGGCACAAGATAAGGGTAATTTCAGCATCACACCGAAAACAAACCAACAGAAAAAATGGCGGGTCGGCTATTATGAAGGCGGAGAATATCTTGATTACCAGCAGGTTTTTATCGCCACAGTAAAAGAATTAATGGCCCTGGGCTGGATACACCCCATGGATATTCCGGATCAACAGGGAGAGCAGACCCGCGACTTCTGGAAATGGCTGGGGAAAACCATCAAAAGCGATTATATCGAATTTGTCGAGGACGGCCATTACAGCGCCAACTGGGATGATGCCCGGACCAAGGAAACGGTTGAAAAAATCATTTCCCGCCTGACCACGAAAAAGGACATCAACCTGATGATCGCTGCGGGCACCACGGCCGGCCAGGGCCTGGCCAACAACCGCCACAGCACCCCCACCATAGTGATCTCTTCCTCAGATCCCATTGGTGCCGGAATCGTAAAAAGCAGGGAGGATTCCGGGTTTGATCATGTCACGGCCCAGGTTGACCCCTTTCGGTATGAACGGCAGATCCGGGTGTTTCATGACATCATCGGATTTAAAAAATTAGGCGTAGCCTATGCCAATACAAAGGAAGGCAGGGCCTATGCTGCCATTCATGATATTGAGAAATTATCTAAAAAATTCGGGTTTGAAATGGTCAGTTGTTATACAGAGGATGAAATCCCGGATTTGAAATTGGCTGAAGAAAGTGTGAAAAAATGTTTCCGCGACCTGAGCCAAAAAGTGGATGCCATCTATGTCACGGCCCAGAACGGCGTCAATCCGGGCAGCATCCCAGAACTGGTGAAAATTATCAATGCGGCAAAGATTCCCACATTTGCCCAGGCCAGTTCCGATGAAGTAAAGGCCGGGTTTTTAATGAGCATCTCCCAGGCCGGCTGGAAATATGTGGGTCACTTTTTTGCAGAAACCATGGCCAAAATATTCAACGGAGCCAAACCCAGGCAACTGGACCAATTGTTTGAAGAACCGCCCAAAATTGCCATCAACCTCAAGACTGCCGAATTGATACAATATGACCCGCCCGTGGATGTTTTGGGATCAGCCGATGAAATTTATACGGAAATAAAACCAGTCAAATAAACGGCTGCTATTTCATAACCACCTTATCTTTCAGAGATCGGAAGGTATCCCTGGCCAATTGCCGTTTCCACCCGTGGGGAAGGGTGTTGGCCGGGAGTGCATCCTGAAGGGTGTCAAAGAGATCTGCCAGGTGCGCTTCCCGCACCGTGAGCCTGGAAAGCCGGTCCATATCGGCCAGAATCATCCCTTTGCCGGCCGCCAGTTCAAGGGGCCCGGCAGGCACCAGATGGTCTCCCACCCTGGCCATGACCGCCAGCATGCCGTCCAGATAGGCATCAGTCCGGGCCTGGGCAATAAAACCGGCCAATGTCTCATATTTCCTGCTCTTTCCCAGGGCACGGGCGAGGCCCTTTTGCATGGCCGGAAGGTATTCACCCTGGAAATACCCGCCGATACAGGTCAACCCCCGGGCAAACAAGAGAACGGCAAAGCACAAAAACATAGAGGGAATGAGACGGCCTTCAGATATCCCGGTTTGCAATGATTCGGGAGTGCAGGGCCATTCCCGGGACCGGCCCTTGTCATCCAGGCCGAAAAATGACGGGATCCCGGAACCCCTTGCCTCAAGGTTCAGGGACAGCTTCCGGCCCGTATCATCAATTCCCCAGAAAAAAACAGTCCCGCAGTTTGAGGGCATATCTCCTTGCTTTTCCCCCTTACAGGAGACGGCCCTTTGCTGTTTATGGGGGTTCAGGCTCCAGCATCCGCTGACGCCGTCCAGTTCCGCCAGCACACCACACCTCAGGTTAGGGTCAAACAGGATAAGCCCTGCCAGGCTTTGGGGATTAAAAAGATCAAATTCCAGGAGCCGGCCTGCAATTTTTTCAAACTCCAGGCAGATTGAATCCGGGGCATTGTCCATGCCTTTGAAAATCAGCTTCCAGATCAGATGGTTCACAACAACAGACTGGTCTGAATAGGAAGACAGGCCCAGAACAGATGAATTTTTATATATTTCTTCAAGGATAAAATCCAGGGCATCACAAACCCCGGCCGGGATATTTTGCCCTTTTGCCATCCGGCTGAATCTTGCCCCGGCCCGGTCCAACATTTCCCGGTCAAAGGCAGGGGCTGCACTGACGATGCTCCTTTTAAGCCTGTCCGGGAAAATAGGCAGCCGCCCGGACAGGTGATCAATATTCTCCAGCCCGGCCTGAGAAATCAGGGCGCCCCTGGGAAAGACGGCATTGTTAAGGGGAATATTTCCGCAGGCAAAGGTTATGAGGGTGGAAGCAGAGATCTTCTTTTTCAGGGCCAAAAGAGAAAATATGAGCCGGCCCTGAAAGGTCTGGGGAAAATATTCCACCCCGAAATGGGATGCTGTCAGGACTACGGGATGGGCCTCCAGGTCCTGCACTGCCATTTTTGCAGCATCCTGCCCCAGCAGCGGTTCAATATACTGATATACCACCTCCAGCAAATCCTTCATAGGCTGATAGGAAGGGGTTCCTGCACCCGGGACAAGGGTTTCAAGATAGTCTGGCAGGCAAAGGTCCTCGTACTGCTCGATTATCCGGCCGACCTTTGGCAGGCCCTTGCAGGCAAGATTCAATAAGGCTTCGGGTGTCATGGGGCATCCAGGGAAGGCGGGTTATCCTTACGGGCCGTGAGGAAAAACACCAGAGTCAGGGCCAGGTAGCCGATCCCAAAGTATGCCAGGGCCAGGTGAAGGTCCTGTGCCATGAACAGGGCCCCGAAGAGAATGGGCCCGATGATCTGGCCGATTTTCTCAAACGAGGTAAAGATACTTAAGGATTTTCCAATGCCGAGGTTCCTGGTTTCCCTGAAGGTTAAAGCATAGGGCCGGGAAGCATCAAAACACATGGAAAGGCTTAACAAAAAGATAGCCCCGGCGGTAACGGCAAGCCCGCCGAAAAAATAATAGAGGATAAGGGCAAGGCTTCCCAGAGCCCCGCCGATGACCAGGTATTTTTTTTTGCTGCCCGAGGCATCCATGATCCTGCCTATAAAGGGGGCGATATAGATGAGGCATAGGCCGAACACCATATATACCCTGCCGATATTGGACTGGGACGTGCCGATCCGGTCCAGGTAAACCGGGAAAAAATAATTCACAAACCCCACCACGGCCGTGGCGCTGGGAATAATCCCAAAGAGCAGGAGCCCGAGGATGCTCCGGTTGAAGAAAAACGCCCGGATCTGCTCCATCCCGGTGGGTTCGCCGGCCTGGGACCCTGTCATGGGTTTTCGGCGCTTAAAGGAAGTTTCCATGAGAACCAGAATGCCCAGGATCACAAGAACAAGGATAGCGGCGGCAATGAGAAACACCGTCCTGTATCCGATTCTTTCCGCCAGCATGCCCCCCATGGCCCCGCCGCAGATGCTTCCGGCATAGACACCGGCAAAAAGCTGGGCCAGGCCCTGGGCCTGGTTTTTTTCATCACTGTGGACAATCACAAATCCCTGGACGGCCATGAGGGAAAATCCGTATCCCGCACCCACAATCCCCCTGGACAGGATGAACTGAAGGGCATTGGGTGCTGCCCAGGAATACAGCAAGCCGAGGAAGGCCAGCACAAGCCCCCAGAAAAACGGTTCATACCATCCCCTCCGGTCCATCCATACCCCGGCCGATAGGATGGCAAGGCCCGAAGCAAACATTTCCATGGAGATGGGCAGACCCATGACCATGGCCTTGGAAAATCCGAAAAGCGGTTCATAAATGGCTTCCATGTGCAGGGGAAGAAATGAAATGGATATATCAATACAAAACAGAAACAAAAAGGCTATGGGCCGGATGGCTTTATAATGAATTTTCCTTGCCGGGGAGGCGTCCCTTCTCCGATTGATGAACTGGAAGGCCAGGAGCAGCAGTTCCCCGAAAAACAGGATAGAGATGACAATGATGGTGGCCGAATCCAGGCCGGTTTCCAGGAGTTTCTTAAATAAGGCTTTTTTTAAAATCTGGGTGGAGATATAGCCTTCAATGCGGCCTTCCTTCATTAATTCAACCCGGATGGTATAGGCCGGGTCTTCCCCCTTGATCCCTGCCGCGCTGTCCAGGTCTCCGGCATCCGGGTTTAGGGCCATGTACAGGGGCATCCCGTCCACATCCAGGATGGCGATTTCCCCGAGTTCCGGAGAACCGGTGATGATCTTATTCAATTCCGCATCAATCCTGACCAGTTTGTGGATCTGGATATTCTTGCTCAGAAGGAATTCGATATCCTCCTTCAAAAGATGGATCAGGCTGCCGGCTTTCTGCCGGTTGATCTCAAGGTAATAGGTATTAAAAGAATAGGTATTGATGCCTGAAAAAACAATCTGGGCAAAACCGACCACCAGGAACACAATCATCTGAAGCTTAAATTTGGGGGAGTTGCCGTTCATTCCGGGCGAACCAAACCTGTCCGGCAGGATAAAATGGAAAATCAAGGCCAGAACAGCCATGCCACCGCATAAAATGGCTGAAATGAGGGCGATACTCTGATTTCTGACTTTTTTCAGAACGGATTTCACCTGGTCCTGGTTAAACATGATCATTGCGGTGGCCACCCATTCATCCTTAGTATTCCGGATAGAGATATGGGTCACATAGGTATCTTTGTATTTAATATAGGCAGGCGAAGAAGATACCGGATCAGAAGCATTTTTATAATCTATCTTGTCATAGACCGCCAGCCGGGTGCCGGCGAGATCCGGCCGGGTGCTGGAAAGAATCCGGCCATCGGGCAGGGCTATGGACACGGAAACCTCTTCGGTGATTGAGGTACTTAAATGAATGGCTGTCTCATCCCGGACATTTTTTTTGATTAAATTGCTTTTTGTGTCTTCCAGGATTTTTTCCATGCCGACAAAATTTTCAATGGATTTTCCAAACCCCAGGGGGCGCTCGATATTGCGTTTCAAATCCTTTCCAACTACGCTGTACTGGGAGGCAATGGATTCCACATAGAATTTTTCAAGGGAATTCAGGGTCAGAATGGCATTGAATCCCAGGGCCAGGATCAGAATGACCAGTGTATTAATAATGAGCTTTGATTTAAGGGATAAACGGTCCAAATTATATCTTCCGGTTGTAGTTCGGATACGGCCTCATGATTTTTGCGCTTTTCCTTTATCATCCCCGGTTATAATAAACCTCAAAAATATATAAAACCCAGGCATCTATTCCTCCCCGATATCACCAAGATTGAACAACTGCCGGGTGACGTTCAGATAAAGGGAATCATCTCTGTGGTCTCCGGTATTGCGCAAAAACCGGATGGGATCATGAATGGTCCTGCTGGCAATGGCCTGGGTCATGCGCTGAATGGCTTCGATATCTTCCTTTGTCAGATGTTTCATACCGGCAAGGGTTTTTTTGCATTCCATTTCCACAATGGATGTCATTTTATCGTTCAATGCCTTGATGGTCGGGACAATGGCAAGGCTCTCCAGCCATTTTTGAAATTTGAGTACGGCTTCATCGATGAGCCGTTCAGCCTTTACCGTTTCTTTTCCCCGCTGTTCAATATTGGATTCCACAATGTTTTTCAGATCATCAATATCATAGACATAGGCATTGGAAATGGAATTGATTTTAGGGTCAATATCCCTTGGGACTGCAATATCGATAAAAAACAAGGTCCTGTGATTCCGCTTTTTCATGGCCGGCCGGACCTGGTCATGTGTCAGGACATAGTCAGTGGCTCCGGTGGAGCTGATAATAATATCAGCATGAATCAGTGCATCTTCCCGTTCTTCAAATTTTACAGCCTTTCCGTTAAATTTTTCGGCCAGTGCCACTGCATTTTTAAACGTCCGGTTAGCCACCACAATCTCTTTGACTTTGTTGGATAACAGATGTTCCACCGCAAGCTCGGCCATTTCCCCTGCACCGAGCAGAAGGACGCTTTTCTCGGACAGATCGGTGAATATCTTATGGGCCAGTTCAATGGCAGCATAACTGATGGAAACGGCATTGTCGCCTATACCGGTTTCTCTTCTGACTTTTTTGGCAATACTAAAGGATTTGTGCATGAGCCGGTTCAGCAACACCCCTGAAGATCCATTCTCCACCGCAATTCGATAAGCCTGTTTGATCTGGCCCAGAATCTGGGGTTCACCCACCACCATTGAATCCAGACTTGATGCAACCCTGAATAAATGCCGGATCGCATTATCTCCCTCATGAATATACAAAGCGCTTTTAAATTGCGGGATATCAATGTCCTTATGTCTTGAAATAAATTCTATGATTTTCCCGGTCATATCTTTTTCAGTCTGGTTATCAGTCTCCGGGATAAAGACAATTTCGGTCCGGTTGCAGGTGGAGACCATAAGACCTTCCCTGATGCCCTGGTCCTTTTTTAAAAACTCAAGTGCGGCAAGGGTTTCCTCACCGGTAAAAGATAGTTTTTCCCTTAGTTCCACAGGAGCGGTTTTATGGTTCAATCCTATTAATATAATATCCGGCATTGTTCTTTCTTTATTTTGTAAAGGTGTCGTGATGTCCGCCAATGAGGATATTCACACCGATAAAGGTAAATATAATGATGAAAAAACCGATGATGGTCATGATGGCGGATTTTTGTCCGCGCCACCCGGAATAAAAACGAAGATGCAAAAGGGCGGCATATATCAGCCAGGTTCCAGCGGAAGCGACCTCCTTAGGGTCCCAGCTCCAGAATCTCCCCCAGATGACCTTTGCATAAATAAATCCTGTCACAAGCCCAATGGTCAAAAGGGCAAACCCTGTAGTGAGGCAGGTATATCCCACATCATCCAGAAAATCCAGCGAAGGCAGCCGTTTAAAAAAAAAGCCCGGGGTTTTGGTTTTAATGCCCTTTTCCTGGAGAAGGTATAAGATGCCTGTGCCGCAGGCAAGAGCCAGGGCAGCCTCGCCCATAAAAACCAGCAGAATATGGGAATAAAACCAGAATCCTTTAAAAATTTCATTTTTTTCAACCGGGGCCTCAGGAATCAACAGCACAATCCCCATGATAACCGACAAAAGGGCAGAGGCAAATACCCCTAGAATTTTAAGATCGGATTTATACTGAAAAAACAAGAACATGCAGCCCAGGGCAAAGGCTGAAACAGAAAAACTCTGGGACAGGTTCTGTATGGGAAAATACCGGTGAGACAAGGTATATACTGCCATACTAATGAAATGCAATAAAACGGCTGATGCAATCAGGAACAGCCCTGTTTTCTGATACAATTTTTTCTGGGTGAATAAAAACCCGGTATATCCTGCCATGCTTGAGAAATAGAGTAAAGTAGCAATCTTCAGCAGCACATCGGACATCTGAACACTCATCCATCCCCCCCTTTTAGGAAACCATTTCCTCATATGTATATCCGTTCCCAAAAATTTCCTTAAGGATCGAATTTACGGTTATTTCATCTCCTGTCCGGATGAGTTCAAGGATACCCCTTTCAATAAGGTTTGAGAATGCCTTTTTGTGTTCATCCGGTGCATGTCCGGCAGATAAAAGCTTTTTCCTGATATTTCCCATTAACCCTAATAACTGAGCATAGGCCGGATCAAAAAAAAATTCCAGGTCCTGCCTGATTTTTTTTGCCATGGCCGGGCTTGCCCCGGAAGTTGAAACCGCAACAACCAGGTCCCCTCTGTCCACAATGGATGGCAGGAGAAAATCGCTTTTATCCGGAGCATCCGCAACATTGCAAAGGATATGGGAATCAACCGCATCCTTTTTTATCTCCTGGTTCAGGTCAGAATGATTGGTTGCGGCAAAAACAAGAAACATCCCTTGTATATCCTTTTTTTCATATTTTTTTTCGACCAAAAAAATGGAGGTTCCTTTAATCCCCTCCGCTCCCTGTGAAAACGTCTCACTGATCACTTTGACACGGGCACCACATTTTTCAAGGATCATGGCCTTTCTGAGTCCTACCGGTCCTCCGCCGACCACCAGGCAGTTTGTATCTTTCACATCCAGAAAAATGGGATAATATCTCATTGTCTTCCTTTATTTAAACCCTTGTCTGCATAAGTGGATTAATATATATTGCCCTAGGATTTTTTTCAATATCAAACCCGATTATTTAGGAC
>MGTJ01000116.1 GCA_001799395.1 Desulfobacterales bacterium RIFOXYA12_FULL_46_15
TGGAAGCTTTGATATATACTGGTCCCATGTTGCGCGCCCGTAGCTCAGCTGGATAGAGTATCTGACTACGAATCAGGGGGTCGGGGGTTCGAATCTCTCCGGGCGCGCCACTTTTCTCCCCCCCAGGGCAGGCAGACAATAAAACCATCTATCTTATTCTGAAAAATGACCAAAAACATAGCATTTGATTTCTGGAATGACCACTCTCTTGAATTTCTTGAAATGGCAATGAAACGGGATTATCAGGAAAATGTTCAAACCTGTGACGGATATGGCAGAATGACGCGAGATTGCGGGGATACAATAGAATTTTTCCTCAATAGAAAACATGACCTCATTGATACAATCTCTTATGATCTGAAAGGGTGCATTTTCTCCCATGCCTGCATTAATACAATTATTTTGCTTGCTCTTCATAAGACTATTGAAGAGGCAAAACAGATTACGTCTGAAGATATTAGTCTTTTTTTAAAAACCCTGCCTCAAAACGAAGCACATTGTGCCGCCCATGCCCTGAGCGCTTTCCGGATGGCCCTTGATGATCTTGAAAATCATGTAGAAAAACCGGTCTAAGAATCAGCAAGCCTCTGGTCATACATGGAGCCGACGCCGTATTCATTGCGCCGCATGAATTTATCGATTGAAGGGGCAATGAGCTGCATTTCAGGATTTTCCTTTAAAACTTCCTGTGCAATCCTGATTTCCTTGGTGCAGCCGGTACTGTAAGTTGAATCCTTGCCGATCCATTCGGGCGGCACTTTTTTGTTGAGCAGTGCGAAAGTCTCGGTAATGTCCTCGGATGTCTGGAATCTCCAGATGTCTATATAGGAACTCCTTTGAACAATTTCCCACATATACATAAGATCATCGGCATCCATTCCGGGTTCATAATACAGCGATGGATTAATGATAAAAAGATTTGCAGATTGCTTTTGAAGATAATCAATAAAGGTTGTCATGATTTTTTTAGCCACATCTATTTTTCCGGGAATAGAACCTATGATTCCGCTGTAAAACATTACTGTCATACCTTTTCTTTTGGCAGATTTCATCTGATCGGTAATTTTATTGGCTTTTTCCTCCAGGGCTTGGTGGGAAAATTTGATAAAAGCCTCATGCCTGGGTTTGTAGTTGATGAATAAGGATTTTTTAATAACGGTGATATTGATGATATTCTGGGTAAACCGGAAATGAGTATCAATCAGTCTTTTTTTTTGTGACCGGCCCCTGGAAATAACACAGTCAACTTCTTTGAAAATCCTTGAAAAACTTGTTGAAACAAGCAGCAGGTTCAGATTTTCTATTGTCCCGTCTGATACAACATAGAGATTTCTATCATGCTTTAAAAGCTTGACCAGATTGTTTTTACTGATGGTCTTTTCATAAATATAATGGGCATTTTCCAGCTCTTTTATGAGAACAGGATCGGTCCTGGTGTCGGCCAGGCATATTTTTTTAAAAAACGGGGACTCTTTGACGGCAAAAATAACAATATGACCTAGTTCGGCCAAAAATTTTGCAATTGAAAGGTCAATAACAACATCGCTGGACTCATCGGCAAGCCAGAGGATTTTTTGTTTTTTAGCTTTCATGAGCTCGATCAGATGTGAAAGGCCGTTCCCAAGAACCGGTGTATTGAAATTTTTTTTTATTTTTGATAGGGTAGGTATTTTCTGATTTTCACGGCCCCACAGATGGCTTTGGGTTAATAGCGTGAGCCGTCTTACAAACTCAATTTCCTTTATTTTTTCCCTTAATTCGGTAAGAGTGTTGTCTTGAGCAAGGTGCAGGGAATCATCAATCTGGTTTAATGCTTTTTTCAAAGTTTCGGAATTCAGAAATTTTTTTGCATTTCTATTAATGGTTTTTTTTTCTTGTAAATACGGATTTTCTATGTGAGTACGGCTTAAAAAGATTTGGTGAAGTCTTTTTTCAAGCCTTGAAGGAATAAGAAGGCCTGTACGGATTTCATCATCATACTTGATATCGATCAGGGTCTTTAAATATTGCTTGTCATAATCGGAATCTATCAGTTCATCAATCATGGCCATGATTTTGTTATAGACCTGTTTATACCGTTGTTTTAAGAACAGGGTGTATTTTCTTGACATGATGGCATTGAACATTTTATCAGAGCATGGATAATACCGTTCTCCGTCCTCAGGGAAGACCATGAATTCGACCTGTTCTTTTGATCCCACTTTTGAAGGGTAAGCAAAGGGATCAATATGATTTTTAAGAAAGAATGCCGTAAACCAGGCATCAAAATCAGGATTTTTTTCTTTGTTTTCCATCAAATCTCCGTTTTCTATTATTAGATAGTCATAAGCTATCATTTCACTATCAATTTTGCAATTGAATAGAAATTGAATAGAACTGAATAATCGAATGAAAAGCCCTTGACACCTTGTTCTTCGAAGCATAGTGAATATACATGGACAGAAAAACAGCTCTTGGAATATTGAATCTTGATGTATCTGCAAGTTTAGCTGATGCGAAAAAAGCATATCGGACTCTTGCAAAACTTTACCATCCGGATGTGGGGGGTGAAATATCTTCTACAGAAGAAGATCCGGAAGCCAGAATGAAAAATATTAATCTTGCCTACCGTTTTATTGCACCTTTATTAAAACTTGATGAATCTGTAACGCATGATTTGAAATCAATTTCAAAAGAAAAACATCCTGAACCCCGGTCCAAAAATACAAAGAAGACGGGATGGGCTGATTTTTTAATAAAATGTGAGGGTTTTCTGATAAGATTGTTTTTTCTAAAGGAAGAACCGGTTGTATTAAAAAAACAAAGCAGAAAATTATCATCGAAGCAAGAAATAAAGCAGAAAAAAGATCTGTTTCATGATGTACTGGAAAAAGTCTATGCCACACCATTTGATTTTGAGAAAAGAAAAACCCGAATACCAAAGAAAAGGGTTTTATCAAAAAAGCATACCGACAATGATTATCAGAGATATCTTGAGCTGAAACAGAAAATGAAACCCTGTCGTTCCGGCAAAAATTTCAACATTCCTGTCGGCAGGGTAACTAAAATAAAACCGGTTAGCCGGATCAACCCTGTTAATCATGATTGATATTCAATTTCCGGTAATAATTCATTTTTAAAAGAGAATTTTTAAAGTCAGCCGTGAAGAATAATTGCCGTAAGGGTCTGCTGTAATAATTAGCTTTGTCATATTTATCAATTTTTTCTTGTTAAAAAAAATAAAATTTCATAGTATCTGACATAAATCAATATAACTTATATTTTACGATATGGATTTTAAATTAATCGATAGAATTTTGGCCCTTGGCAACCTGATCGGCCATGCAAAACTTGGCTTTATTGAAGCCGACAATGAACTCCGGGTCTCTTCATGGAATCAGGGTGCCGAAGAATTATTCGGTTATACCGAAAATGATACAATGGGACGATTTTTAAACGAACTGATCCCGGTCACCAAGCGGGAACTTGTAAATTGCAAACAGACACAGCTCCTGACTTCTTCTCATATTAACAATAAAGGGAAAAAAATCCAGTGTGATATTTTTTATGCCCCGATCGTAACCATAAAAGGTGAGAAAATAGGAGTTGCCGTACTTGCCAATGATATTTCAGGTCGATTAAAAGATAAAGCTAATCTTAAACAGCAGGAGCAGCACCTTAAAGATATATTCGGTTTTGCACCTATTGGGATTTACCATGTGAATATGTCTGGAAAAGTGGTTTCAGCAAATCCGGAATATGCCTGGATGCTGGGATATGAATCGGCTGAAGCGATTACTGAACAGATAACTGATTTTTCGTCCCAGACTTTTTTTGATAAAGAAAAAGCGGTTGAATTCATGTTCGGCGTTAATGAGGCAGATGAAGTAATTAGATTCCGCTGCCGTCTAAAAAGAAAAGACAATTCATTTGTATGGGCACTCTGCTATGCAAAGGCAACACATGACGAATCCGGCCGTAAAAACGGATTTAATGGTTTTTCCATAGATATCAGCGATACAGTAAGGGCAGAGCAGGAATTAAAAAAGGTAAATGAAAAATTAAAAATGCTTTCCGTCATCGACGGATTAACCCAGATTCCCAATCGCCGGAGATTTGACGAATATCTTGATTCGGAATGGAAAAGACATTACAGGGATAAAGGCTCATTAGCAGTTGTGATTTGCGATATTGATTTTTTCAAATTATATAATGATCATTATGGTCATCAGGGCGGAGATGAATGCCTTCAGAAAGTCGCCCGGGCAATTCATGAGTGTGCCGGGCGACCGGGTGATCTTGCTGCAAGATATGGTGGTGAAGAATTTGTACTTATCCTGCCCAATACAGATGTAAAGGGAGCACTCGTTGTTGCTGAAAAAGTACGCATGAAAACGGCGAGCCTGAAAATACCCCATGAAAAATCCAAGGTGGATGAGTATGTCTCCTTAAGTCTTGGCGTCTCAGCCATGGTGCCGGATACCGATAATTCTGCTGAAACTCTTGTTAAAGAGGCAGACGAAGGGCTCTACCAGGCCAAAGCCAATGGCAGAAATCAGGTTTTTGCAAAAGCCATGCTGTTTAATATCCCAAAGATTTCATGACAGTTTCCGAACCGGAATCCAATCAGGAGATTTTTAGATATTATTTCCTTTCAATAAAAAAAAATCTTAATATCCGGTATGGGGTTATGAGTATTCCATGTACGCCTGTAAGAGGAATTTTTCTTCTGCTGCACGGAAGATCCGAATTCATTGAAAAATACAAAGCAGTTGCAAATCGTTTGCAAAAAAGCGGTTTCAAGGTTGTAAGCCCTGACTGGCGAGGGCAGGGGCTTTCAACACGAGAGGTTGAAAACAGGCATAAGGGTTATATTGAGAGTTTTGATGATTATGTGGAAGACCTGGAAATTCTGTATTCTGAGGTTATTGATCCTGAGAGGTTGCCGGTTTATATCCTTTCTCACTCCATGGGCGGAAATATTGCTCTGAGATTCATGAGCCAAAATCCTTTGAAAATTAAAAAAGCGGTTCTGGCCTCGCCTATGATTGATATTGCTCTTCCCAGAGTGATTTACCCTGTATCAAAATATATTTCAAAACAGTTATCCAATAGTTTTTTTTCAACAAAATATACGATCGGCTCAAAAAATTATTCTGTAAAAACAGCAAAATTCAAAGGGAATAAATTATGCCATGACCCTGGGAACTATAAAATTCTACATGATGAAATCAAAAAAAAACCAAACTTGGCCATAGGCGGTGTAACATGGGGGTGGCTGAATGCTGCATTTGAATCAATAGAAATTTTGAAAAAGGATGATGTCATCAATAGAATTCAAACACCGGTATTAATCCTCAGCGCGCAAAAAGATGCTGTTGTATCTGTAACCGCACAAGCTGAATTGAGCAGGAAATTACCAAATTGTGAATTTCATATCATTGATGGGGCCTTTCATGAACTGATGTTTGAAGAGCCCATGGTTAATCGAAAATTCTGGTCTTTGTTTGACCGGTTTATTCTTGATTGATCATTTTTGAGTATGATTTCCAATGAGGTATAAGCGAATCATTATTACCGGCTTTGTTTTGGATTGTTAATTTTCAGATTGTCTGCTATTGAATTAATACACATGGGAAAGAAAGATAATGCAATTGGTTTTAATAAAAATAGGACAATCCCAATGGATTGTTTTTTTATAACGGAGCAGGAAACAATGATAACTTCACTGACAGCCCTGGATGGGAGATATGCTGCCTTAACGACTGAAATGGCTGAAATTTTTTCTGAATATGGATTAATCAAACACCGTGTATTTGTGGAAATTGAATGGCTCAAATTTATATTGGTTGATCTTAAGCTTTTTAAGGCTGATAATTCTTATATTGATAAACTTAATGAAATTGCCGAACAATTTAGTGAAGAAGACGCTCATACTGTAAAAGAAATTGAAAAAAAAACAAATCATGATGTAAAGGCGGTTGAATATTTTATCAAAGACAAATTTGATCAGGCAGGACTTTCCGGGATCAAGGAGTGGATCCATTTTGCATGCACGTCAGATGATATTAATAATACATCTTATGCATTGATGCTGAAAAAAGGAAAAGCCGAAACAGTTGTTTTGCTGAGACAACTTGTTTCTGATTTAGAGCAGAAGGCACAACAATATAAAACAGTTCCCATGATGTCAAGAACTCACGGACAGCCTGCCACTCCCACAACAGTTGGGAAGGAATTAATCAATTTTGCCTGGAGAATCAGGCAGGAAGCTGATATCATAGATCAAAAAAAAATTCAGGCAAAGATGAATGGCGCTACAGGGAATTATAACGCACATCATTTTGTATATCCTGAAATTGACTGGATTGATGTGTCTCAAAGGTTTATTTTAAATCATCTGCAGCTCGATCCCATTCTTTTCACAACCCAGGTAAATCCTAATCATTCGATTGCTTATATTTTGCATGCCATGGTCAGAGTTGCGGCTACGATTATTGATTTTGACAGAGATATGTGGGGATATATCAGTCTCGGGTATTTCAAGCAGAGAATTAAAAAAGGCGAGACAGGTTCATCCACAATGCCCCATAAGGTTAATCCCATAGATTTCGAAAACAGCGAGGGGAATATGGGTATGGCGATATCCCTGATGGAGCATCTTGCTGTCAAGCTTCAGAAATCAAGATTTCAAAGAGACTTGAGTGATAGTACGGCATTAAGGAGTCTTGGTTCTGTTTTCGGATATTTTGTGATCGGCATGAAGAACACATTGAAGGGGTTAAGCAAAATTGAACTGGATAAAGACATGATCCAAAAAGACCTTGATAATAACCCTGAATTACTTGCAGAACCCTTTCAGACTGCTATGCGGGTTTTTGGTGAAAATAATCCTTACGAAAGGCTTAAAGATCTGACCCGTGGGCAGAAAATAACTAAAAAGGATCTCTATGATTTTGTTGACGCTCTTGAAAAAGTGCCGGAAAATTTTAAAATTCGTATGAAAGAGTTAACCCCTGAAATATATACCGGTCTGGCACAAGATCTCGTTGATGCTTATTTTAAGTAGAAAAAAGGATGATAGAATATGTCATTCCAATCAACAGTAAAACCGGAAGACCGGATGATATTTGCAGCCGAAGACAATTCCGGGACAAAAACAAGCCCTGTGCATAAAGAAAATCCTTGGAAGATTTTGATTGTCGATGACGAAGAAGATGTCCATGAAATCACCAGGATTACCCTCAGGGGATATTGTTTTGAAAACAGGGGACTTGAAATTTATAGTGCATATTGCGAAGAAGATGTTAAATCCGTTTTTAAAGCGTATGCGGATATAGCCCTTGTATTGCTGGATGTAGTCATGGAAAAAGAAGATACAGGGCTTTGTCTTGTTGAATATATCAGAAAGGAAATCAATAATTCATCGGTCCGGATTGTTCTTCGGACGGGCCAGCCGGGAAAAGCCCCGGAACAGGAAGTGATTCAAAAATATGATATTAACGACTATAAGACCAAACCCGAGTTTACAGCTCAGAAACTTTTTACTACGGTTACCACCTGCCTAAGGGCTTATGAAAACCTTAAGATCATTGAGAAAAATAGTAAAGGCCTTGAAAAGATTATTCGTTCTTCGGCAGAAGTATTTAAAAATCAGTCTTTTTCTGAATTCGGGGAAAATGTTCTTGTCCAATTATTTGAAATTCTGCATTTGGAAATAAATTCAGGGATTGACTGTGCTTATCTGATCGGTATGCCGAACAGCAATGTTATGCTGATGGCGGGAAGCGGCTGTTATAAAGACAAGATTGGAAACCTGCTTGATGATACCATGCCCCGATTTGTGGTTGAGAACTATCAGAGATATGAAAAAACCGGAGGAGAAAATTTTTCTGATACTGAATATGTAGGCGTGTTCAAAACCATGGAAGGTTTTGGGAGCGTTTTGTATCTGAATGGATGGGCTCATTTATCGGATATTGAAAAAAAACTGATCCGGATCTATGCAAATAATATTGCCATTGGTTTTGATAATATCAGCCTTTCACGGGAAATAATTAACACACAAAAAGAAGTTATCCTTACTTTAGGAGAAATTGTTGAAACCCGTTCCCAGGAGACAGCCAACCATGTCACACGTGTGGCAGAGATCTGCTATCTACTGGCAAAAAAAAATGGAATGGATGAAAAAACATGCGAGTTGTTAAGGCTTGCGACCCCTATGCATGATGTGGGGAAGATTGGAGTTCCGGAAGTTATTTTAAACAAACCCGGGAAATTGACAGATGAGGAGTTTGGGATCATTAAGAAACATGCACAAACCGGTTATGAGATTTTGAGAAAATCAAACCGGCCCATCATGAAGGCTGCTGCGGTTGTTGCATTGCAGCATCATGAGAAATGGGATGGTTCGGGGTATCCTCAAGGGCTTTCGGGAGAAAATATTCATGTATATGGCAGGATTGCCGCTATCGCTGACGTATTTGACGCTCTCAGCCATAAGCGATGTTATAAAAATGCCTGGGATATGAATCAGATTGTTGATTTTTTTAAAAAAGAATCCGGAAGACATTTTGATAAAACACTTACAGAAATATTCATAGTTAATATAAAAGAATTTGAAGCAATAAACAGGCGTTTCCCTGAATAAAACTAATTTTTAATCTTGATCATACTCATTTTTCCAGAATCTGGAATTCATTCTTGCCATCGGTCTGTTATGTTGCCGTTTTCATGGACGAAAATGCGGGGATTTATTAGTATTTGGTTTAAATAATTTCCAAATTTATACATAGTGCTTGCTGCAAATTTTTCATTTGCAATTTAATGAATAGATAATTCTTATTATTTCAGTATGTTACGCATCATTTTATAAATACTCTGTCTGTGGCAAGGTATTTGCTAAATAACATCGTAGAGAATAAGAAAGAAACGGTTGGTTTAAATATCTTTACACCATTAAATCAAGGAGCAAAACTATGATTGTAGGAATTCTAAAAGAAATCAAACCCCAGGAAAATAGAGTATGTATGACCCCATCCGGCGTTGATATGATGAAGAGAAAAGGGCATACGATTTATGTTGAAAAAAATGCCGGAATCGGATCAGGCTTTGAAGATAAGCAGTATATTGAAGCCGGCGCAACCATTCTGAATACTGCAAAAGAAGTTTATGACATTTCTGATATGGTCATGCATGTAAAAGAACCTCAACCATCAGAGTTCGCCATGATAAAAAAAGGACAGATTCTTTTTACATATCTTCATCTGGCAGCTGATCAAGACCTTACCCTTGCCCTTTTAAAAACAGGCTCCATCGGTATTGCCTATGAGACCATTGAAGACGGCAACGGCGGATTGCCACTGCTTGCGCCGATGAGCGAAGTCGCAGGAAGACTGGCAGCACAGCAGGGAGCTAAATATCTTGAAAGGACTTTTGGTGGAAGAGGATTGCTTTTAGGTGGTGTAACCGGTACTCCGTCTGCAAATGTGCTGGTAATTGGGGGCGGAGTAGTCGGTATTCATGCAGCAAAAGTTGCCTGTGGTATGGGTGCCAATGTAACCATTCTGGATATGAATATTGATCGGTTGCGATATCTTTCAGAAATTATGCCGGCAAATTGCCAGTCATTAATGTCCTCCCCGGCATTAATCAGAGAACTTGTGAAGAATTCGGATTTGGTTATCGGAGCAGTCCTTGTTGCCGGTGCAAAAGCTCCGAAATTAATTACCCGGGATATGCTTCAAACAATGAAAAAAGGATCCGTCATTGTTGATGTGGCAATTGATCAGGGTGGATGTTTTGAAACCTCCAGACCGACAACACATAGTGATCCTGTATATGAAATCGATGGTGTGATCCATTACAGTGTTGCTAACATGCCTGGGGCTGTTCCATTAACATCCACTATTGCTTTGACGAATGCTACACTGCCATATGCATTAAAGATTGCTGGTAACGGGTGGAAATCTGTCTGTGAAGACAAGGGATTCGCAAAAGGAATAAATTATATTGGCGACAAACTTGTGTGCAAGCCGGTTGCAGATACGTTTAATCTCGAATATACAGAGCTTGAAAGATTGATATAATTTTTTAAAAAAGAGCCCGGAATAAAAAAAGCGTACAAAAAAATGTACGCTTTTTTTATTCCGTTTATTTGGTTAATATTTATTAGCCGG
>MGTJ01000117.1 GCA_001799395.1 Desulfobacterales bacterium RIFOXYA12_FULL_46_15
GTTTTGATAGGTTATCCTTTGAAACGACTGTTTTATCAAGGTCCTGTGCATATGCGTTTGCTGCTTTAATTTCTGAAAAATTTATTATTTTTCGATTCTTTGCCTTTTGTAACCCATCTATTACTTTTTTTGATATCGGTCCCATTATCAATCCCCGTTGTTTACCTGATAAGTCCCATCCAATCGCTTCCACATTTCTTCAAGTTTTTGATCCAAATACAATCCTATGCACTTAATACCGGATCCCCTTGATGACAAAATAGATGCCCACCCCCACACCATGATGACGGAACCGGCTTTATACAGGAGCTGCCTTTTTTGAACCACCCGGCCCGGGCCGATGCAATCAGAACCGTGTACACCGGGCCGCAGGGCAAGAGGCCCAGGATCAGGCCCATAAAAATGATGAGAATACCGGAAAAGATAAGAACCCATTTTTGGATCTGAGCGATGCCGGAGGTCACCATGGCAACGGTTTCCAGACAATGGCATTTCTCATGAGAGCCGGGGCCGGGGCCTTAGAAAAATTGAAGATGACGCCCTGGGCCAGGGGCAGGTCATCTCCGAATCATTCTTAAAAAGATACCTTATCCCCGGCTTTTGGGATAAAGACATCATAGCCTTTTTCTTGAAGGTGCCCGGCAAAGGCTGCACTCTGGGAAGGCTCTCCGTGAACGATACTGATTTTTTTTATTCTCAGGTTGGATTTTGTAATAATGCTTTCAAGTTCATGTTTGTCGGCATGAGCACTGAATCCGCCTATTTTTTCCACCTTTGCCCGCAAAGGATAGGACTTTCCCAGTATTTTCAGTTCCGGCGGGTCTTGTTTTTCATTTTTTGCGATGACCTCGCCAAACTCCTCAATCCGTCTGCCCAGGGTATTTTCAGCCATATATCCCACCAGAAGGATGGTGTTTTTAGGGTTATGAATCTTATACCTGAGATGGTGCAGAATTCTTCCCGCCTCACACATTCCGGATGCGGAAATCACCACATGGGAAGACTCGTCCTGGTTCAGCCGCATGGATTCCTCAACAGTTTCCACAAACTTGATCTTATTGAAATAAAAAGGATTTTCTCCTTTTTTTAAAAAGGTTTCATGGGTATCCTGATCATAGGCTTCCGGATGTTCGCCAAATACCTTTGTCAGATTGGATGCAAGGGGACTGTCCACAAAAACAGGGCGCCTTGGCACTTCTTTTTTATCATAAAGCTCATGGATCAGATAAATCAATTCCTGGGTCCTGCCAAAGGCAAAAGCCGGAATAATAACTGACCCCCCTCTTTCAAAAGTATCGTTCAGAATCGTTTTCAATCTTGTCTCAAGATCATCGACCGGTTCATGCTCCCGGTTGCCATAGGTGCTTTCCATGATAAGAAGATCAATATCCCGGTCTTCTTCGTCAAAGACCAGGGTCGGGTCCTGTAAAATCGGCTTCCCAAACCGGCCCACATCACCGGTATAAAGCACCCTGTAGATTTTATTATCCCTTTTTATGGTCAAAAGTGAAAAGGCAGACCCCAGGATATGGCCTGCCACATAGAATTTCACTGTAGTATCCGTTCCTATGGTAACCGGGAATTTATAGGGATACCCATCGATAAACCCAAGAGACTGACGCGCTTCTTCCATGGTATAAAGCGGCTTGATGATTTCCAGTCCGTTTTTTTTCTGAAGATGGCTGATGGATTCATTGTCGAGGTCATAGGCGTTTTTTTTCAGGAGTTTTTTAATATTGCTTTTCCAGTTTTCAGAAACCTGCTTTTTTGAAATGTTCTGTTCCTGCTGGTATAAAAAGGATCTGAGCGATTTATAGTTCAAATACTGGGCATCCGATTCCTGGATATGACCGCTGTCCAGAAGCATATACTGCAATGCATCAGCCGTGGGTCTTGTGGTTACGATCCGCCCTGAAAAATCCTTACCGGTCAGAACGGGAATCCGGCCGGAATGATCAATATGGGCATGGGACAGGACCATATTGGTGATGCTTTTTCTGTCCACCTGGAAATCTTTATTTTTTTTTGTGCTTTCCTTACGCCTGCCCTGATACATGCCGCAATCAAACAAAATCCGGTCTGCACCCGTATCCAGAAGATGCATGGAACCGGTTACTTCACCTGCTGCACCCAAAAATGTCACATCCATAATTACCTCAATCGTCCTCTCAGGTTTAATCCGTTATGTCCTGCAGTTATTTGTTAAACACTTTTTTCAAAAAGAAATTGCCTGCCCGGCGGTAAAAGGAAATCCTGTTTATAATACAGACAGGGCAGCGCTGTAATCCGGTTCGTTCTTTATATCCTCCGCCAGCTCGGCATGAATTACTGTGTTGTTTTCATCCAGAACAATGACGGCCCTGGCGGTAAGACCCTTTAAAGGCCCGTCTTCTATCAGAAGACCATGGGTTTTGGCAAATTCAGGGCTGCGAAACAATGACCCGGTTACGACATCCTTAATGCCTTCGGCCCCGCAGAACCGTTTATGGGCAAAGGGAAGATCAAAGGAAAGACAGATCACTACCGTATTTTTAAGTTCAGATGCTTTTTTATTAAAGGTCCGGACCGAGGTGGCACAGATATCCGTGTCAATGCTGGGGAAGATATTTAAAATTTTCCGTTTGCCTTTAAAATCATCAAGTGAAATGACGGACAAATCCTGTTTTACAGCAGCCAGTTCTTTAATACTGGTTTTTTTCCCTGGAAATTCGCCTGTGAGTTTGACCGGGTTTCCGGCAAGTTTTGTTACGGCCATGGGATATCTCCTTTTTTTAAGGGTTCAATGATTTAAAATCAACGCTCTTCTTTTATCCTTACTTTTTATTATAGTAATGGCTTAGTCTGCTTTTTCAAGGCAAGTTACGTCAGAAAAAACTGCAGGTCTCACCTCCACCCAGTGTTCCTTATGGTCGTCAAAAAGCGGAATGGCATGATCCTGTTGTGCCTTACCATCTACACAGACACTCATGGCCCCATTTCCGCCGGGCGTTTGCAGAACCGAGATGTGATAAACCGTCTCCCGAAAGCGGTAGTGCAGTTTAAACCCCTCCCAGTCCGGGGGTATGCACGGCGTCAACCGCAATTTATCCTTCTCAAGGGTTAACCCCAGAAGCGATTCGATAATGAGCCGATACATCCATGCAGCCGAGCCCGTGTACCATGTCCAGCCTCCCCGGCCCATATGCGGGGGTGCAGCATAGACATCGGCCGCAACCACATAGGGTTCCACTTTGTAGACATGAACCTCTGCTGCGGATCGGGCATGATTTATCGGGTTGATCAGGGTGAAAAGTTCCCAGGCACGCCGCCTGTCTCCCAGGCGCGCAAAGGCCATGGACGCCCATATGGCGGCATGGGTGTACTGCCCGCCGTTCTCCCTGACACCCGGAACATATCCTTTGATATATCCGGGATTCAGCGTCGACTTATCAAAGGGCGGGTCTAAAAGCCGGACCAGCCCGTGTTCACGGCTGACAAGATGTTCATCCAAGGCTTCCATGGCCTGATGCGAGCGTTCCCGGGAACCGGCGCCGGACAGCACGGACCAGCTCTGGGAAATGGAATCAATCCGGCATTCAGGATTGATGGATGACCCGAGAGGGGTTCCATCATCAAAATACGCCCGCCGATACCACCCGCCGTCCCAGCCATGGGATTCGATATTGATCCGGAGGGTAGCAGCCTCATTGCGGCAGCGCTCCACAAAGGCTGTGTCCCCTCGTTTATCAGCCACCTCGGCAAAACGCAGAAGCACTTCATAAAGAAAGAACCCCAGCCACACACTTTGGCCCCTGCCCTTTTCTCCAACCAGGTTCATGCCGTCATTCCAGTCGCAGGACCCCATGAGCGGCAGGCCGTGTTCACCAAAGGCAAGGCTTTTGAGAATGGCCCGGACACAATGGTCATAAAGGCAGGCCTTTTTATCGGACTGACCGGGAAGATCATAATAGGAGTCTTCATCCGCATTGACAGGACGGCCCGAAAGAAAATGGATGGGTTCGTCCAGCACGCCGCTGTCCCCGGTGGCAAGCACATACCGGCAGGTTGAAAGCGGCAGCCAGAGATAGTCATCGGAGCAGTGGGTGCGAACCCCCCGTCCTAAAGGCGGATGCCACCAGTGCTGCACATCGCCTTCCTCGAATTGGCGGGATGCCGACAACAAAAGATGTTCGCGTACCAGATGCGGCCGGGCATAGATCAGAGCCATCACATCCTGCAACTGATCACGAAAACCAAAGGCGCCTCCTGACTGGTAGGTTGCACTTCGTGCCCATAGCCGGCAGGCCAGGGTCTGGTAGAGAAGCCAGCCGTTGGCCAGTATATTGAGGGCCGGGTCGGGCGTTTCCACATGAACGGCACCAAGGGTGTGGGCCCAGTGCTGCCAGACCTCATCAAGAGCTTTTCTTGCAGCGGTTGATCCTTGGAAACGACGGATCAGTTTGCCGGCATCGCCCTGGTCTTTGCCTGACCCAAGCCTGAAAATGATCTCACGCTCCTGCCCGGCGGCCAGATCAAAGCCGACCTGGATGGCGGCACAAGGATCTAAGGCAGCACCAACCCTGCCCGAAAGGCGGGTCCGCATCATGGCGGCAGGCGAAGCAAGCGTATGGTTGCGTCCCAGAAATTCGGTCCGGTCGCAGGTTATACTGCAATTGATGTTATCCACATCAAAAAATGCGGTGCGGCTGGGAAATTCAGTATTATAGGAATTATTTGCAAAAAGCGCACCGCTCATGGGGTCAATGGCAGTGATCACATGCAGGATGGATTTTTGTCTGAGATCTCCCAGCACCCATTCCACATAGCCGGTAGCCGAGAGCTTCCGGGACCGTTCCGATGTATTGCGTACCTTCAGGACCGAAAATTTGACGGATGCATCAAGGGCTACATAAACCCAGAGTTCGGACCGGATGCCGCGTTCCGTGTGTTCAAACACGCTATAGCCGAATCCATGCCGGGTGACGTAGGGCGTAGCACCGGGACAGGGCGAGGGTGTGGGCGACCAGAAATGGCCACGCTCTTCATCCCGAAGAAAAAAGGCTTCGGAACCTGCATTGCTCACCGGATCATTTTCCCAGGGGGTAAGCCTGAACTCATGGGCATTTTCGCTCCAGGTACAGGCAGGACCGCTTTCAGTAATGACCGTTCCGAAAAACGGGTTGGCCAACACATTGACCCAGGGCGCAGGTGTTTTTTGTCCCTGTGCCGTTGTAATCACATATTCTCGTCCATCCGGGGTAAATCCCCCCAGTCCGTTGTAAAACATCAGATCGTGGCGCGGCAGGGGTGCCGTTGCCGGAGGGTCGGGCCGATAGAGCCTGCCCGGGTTGAGCCGGGGCATACCGACACTTGAAAAGCTGCAACCGTTGATCTGGTCGGACAGGGTCCCCCGGTGATCGGTAATGATGGCCCTTGCAACTGTCTGGAACAGGATGCGATCACTCTCGGCAATCTGGTCTGCGGATCTGACAAAGATGCCGCCGGGCCGATCAATGATATTGGCTTCAATGCCTGCTGCAATGAGACGGATGATCTGATCATGGAGAACCTGCCGGTAACCGGAATGGTCTTCATTCCAAATCACCAGATCAACGGCCAGCCCTTTCAGCCGCCAGTAAACATGGGCCTGTATCAGTTGACGGACGAGATCGATATTGGCCGGGTCTTCAATCTGCAAAAGGACAATGGGCAGGTCTCCGGAAATGGCATATCCCCAGAGGCTGGATTGGCCGCCGACATTCTTTTTCAAGAGACCGGCATCGGCCCGCAAAGCGGCATTGGCATAGATCACGGCACCGGCAAGGCGGCCATAAAGCTGGGCATCGGTTTCAGTGGCATTGATCTGTCTTAAAAAAACCTGGCCATGGGTCCAGGCCAGTTCAAAGACCCGGTCGGCAAGATGCCGGTCCTGGTATTTTTCCACCAGTCTTATGGCAGCCTCCCTTGTTTCACCGATACCGGTCACCATGTTGATGATGACGGATTCACCCGGATCAAGAATCAGCCGGTAGCGGATGGCGACAATGGGATCGAGAACCGATCCCTGGCTGCCGGAAAGTTCGCTGTAAAGGCCTGCCGTATCGGTCATGACCTGCGGATCGGCAAGACTGTTGCCGCGGCCGATAAATTGCATGCGGTCGGTCTCAAAGGAAATTTTTTGGACTTCTGCCCCATGCACTGCCATGAGGTGCAGCATCCAGGGCGGCTTTTCTCCTTCTGAACGGGGCCTGCGGGTGCAGAGAACGGCCCCTTGCTCCGGGATGATCTCAGTCTCAACAAAGAGATTGCTGAAGGCCGGATGCAGTGCATCCGCCATAGGTGGTGCCAGAACCACTTCAGCATAGCCGGTCACCTCCATGGATCGTTGTTTACGGGTGCGGTTGGTGAGAGTGAGGCGGCGCAGCTCAATATCATCCTCGGGTGACACAACCACTTCGGTATAGGTGTCGATACCCTCGTGCTCGCAGCGAAACTCGGCCCGGCCTTCTGAAAACACCACATTGAATTTTTTTGACGGCAAAAGGGTTGGCTGATGGGTGGTTGACCAGAATTTACCGCTCGCCACATCCCGGATATAACAGAAAATACCCCGGTTATCACAGGTACTGTCTTCGCGCCACCGGGTGACGGCCAGGTCCTGCCATCGGCTGTAACCGCCGCCTGCAGCAGTAATCATCACATGGTATCGGCCGTTTGACAGCAGTTGGACTTCAGGGGCAGGTGTATCCGGGTTGCTGAATACCCGTATGGGTTTTTCAATCATGCATGAAGCCTTCTGGTACTCGAAAAGCTCTGTCGTATGGGCATAAAACCCGGTTGTCCGGGGAACCCGTTCCTGAAGCAAGAGCAGGGTGGCCTGGAACATGGGCTCGGATTCAAATCGTTTTTGCATGGGTCGATCCAGGAGCAGACAGGCAAGAGAAAGAAAACTCATGCCCTGATGATGGGCCATGAAAGAACGGACCACCACCCTGGACTGGCCGGACGGCAGGCGCGAAGGGGTGTAGTCGACAGCTTCATAAAACCCGTATTTTCCGGCAAAGCCTTCCCTGGCCATCCGTTCAAGATTTTGGCAGGCCTTATTGGGCGCCGCCAGCAGCGCCAGAACCGAGGCATAGGGCGCAATGACCAGATCTTCGGCAAGCCCGTGCTTCAGTCCAAGACCGGGAACTCCAAACGCCCGGTATTGATAATTGTGATGCACATCAATGGCATTATAGCCGCATTCTGAAATGCCCCAGGGCACACCCTGCTTTTTACCATACGCTATCTGGCTTGCAACAGCCGTCTTGCAGGTCTGGTGAAGCAAGGTGTTTTCATAGGTCGGCATAACCAGAAGCGGCATCAGGTATTCGAACATGGACCCGCTCCAGGACAACAGGATCGGCCCCTCACCCGTGGTGGTGAGCAGACGGCCCAGGGCAAACCAGCTCTCCTGGGGCAATTGCCCCTGGGCTATGGCCACAAAACAGGCAAACCTTGCTTCCGAAGCCAAAAGATCGTAATGGCCTAAGTCCCGCCGATGCTCGCCGACATTGTAGCCAATGGACAAAAGGCGGCGTGAGATATCAAACAAAAACCCGTATTCCATTTGAGCAAATTCATTGATCTGCCGGCAAAGGCTTTCGATGGCCACAACCCGTTTTTCAGCCTCTCGGCCGGCAGTCGTGATCAGGTGCAAAAGTTCAGCCAGCCACAGTTTATCCTCGTTATTGACCGTCAAGGCAATTCGTTTCTGAATTTTCGGCAGACATTCCGCTTCCATGTGTGCCACCTGGCCCAGTGTCGGGATGATATCCAATGTCGGGATCATATCGAAATCAGCCATGTCAGGGTGCTTATCCCAAGAAGACAGAAATTGGGTCCATGGCGCAAGAAGGATCAGCTCATCCAGGGCATGGCGGCACTGCCCGGCAAAGGCCGGAATCCAAGTTCTCAACGGGCTTCCGGGATCGGCACCACTTTCTTCCATTTCAACAGCCAGGCGTTCAGCAGATCGTAAAACCCGATCAAGGCACAGCCATACGGCTGTCAGGGTGACAGGCGGATCTTTTTCCACCCGTTCCAGTTCCTTATGAATTGCTCTGAAACCAGCCAAAGAAATATCTCCCATCAGATCCGGGAGGACCTGAAACGTGTCGCTGAGTCCCTCAAACAACCGCCGGCCCGGTATTGTATCATCAATCAGCCCGAAAAGACCGGGCCTAAGGGTCAATAGATGACCGGCAAGATTGCCGCTGTCCACAGAGGAAATATAAAGGGGGAAAAGCGGTGTAAGGGATATTGTGTCATACCAGTTATAAAAATGGCCTTTGTATCGTTCAAGGGTTGCCATGGTATTCAAGGTGTTGGATGTCCGTTCAATCAATTTTCCGGCACAAATATAGCCGAAATCATAGGCCGCGAGATTTGCTAAAAGAGCCAGCCCCATGTTTGTGGGGGAAGTCCGGTGAGCAGCAATGCCCGCCGGAATTTCCTGAAAATTATCCGGCGGCAGCCAGTGATCTTCCGGGCCGACAAAGGTCTCGAAAAATGCCCAGGTTTTCCGGGCAAGCCGCCGCAAAAAAAAAGTCTGACCTTCCGTCAATTTTTCCGAATGTGGGGCAGCCGGACGGCTGATGCACCAAGTGACGGCAGGAGAAAAAAACCAAAGAACAAGAATCGGCCCTGCCGTTATCAGGGCACTGGGTCGCCATACCGCAAGGATTATGGCAACAGCCGCGGCAAAGGCCGGGGCGATCCACATGACCCTGAAGGAATCGGCAAGGCCGGGAAGCCCGGAACGATCATGGCATCTTGTATCGGCTGACGGATTCCATTCCAGCAGCCGTTGATGCGTGATCATCATCCGCCAGAGCGTGCGACCCATGGCATCCAGACTGAAAAATGCCTCATAAGGCAGGCAGACAAGGGTGAGTAATGCCTGAAGACAATAACGGCCTGCCGATTTCACAGCACCGGCCAGATGCCGGTCCAATGTCATATCAGCCGGCTTTTGAAGAACATTCAGAACCGCTGCAGGCAGATAAGGAATGACAATGATGCCGATCATTGTGAGAGTCCAGAACCAGGGCGATACCGACACAATCCATCCAAGGGCCGGAAGGAGCGTCAAGGCGGCAGCCACAAAGCTTCGCCTCAGGTTGTCAAAAATCTTCCACCGGGACAGCATGGAAAGCGGGTTTTTCCTGAGATGCCCGTCAGGGCCCGGAACCCCCGGAAACAGCCAGCGGGCAATCTGCCAATCGCCCCTGATCCAGCGATACCGGCGGTTCACATCAGCGTTGTAACCGGACGGATATTCCTCGTACAATTCTACATCACTGAGCAGCCCTGCCCGGGCATAGCATCCTTCAAGCAGATCATGGCTGAGGATGAGATTGTCCGGAAACCGGTGAGCCAGCGATCTTTCAAATACATCCACATCATAAATGCCCTTTCCGATGAACGATCCTTCATGAAACAGGTCCTGATACACATCGGAAACAGTTCTTGTATAGGGATCGATACCCGGATCACTGCTGCATAAGCGGGCATAAAACGATTGATTTATACCGGACAGGCTGACGGCCACCCGCGGCTGAAGGATGCCGTAGCCTTCTACAACCCGCTGCCGGTTTTCATCATAAAGCGGCCGGTTGAGCGGATGCGCCATGGCACCTATAAACTGCCGGGCTGAATCACGGGCCAGAAGGGTATCGGTATCCAGGGTAATGACATATTTCACTGCCGACAGGATGGCAGTGTCCCCCACCACAAGGCTAAAACGCTCATCTGAACCGCCCCGGAGCAGGGCGTTTAAATCTGCAATTTTACCGCGCTTGCGCTCATATCCCATCCAGATCTTATCCCTGGAATTCCAGAGACGCGGGCGATGAAAAAGAAAAAAGATATCCCCTTGTGTTATCCGATACTTTTGATTTAATGCGTCAATGCTCAAACGGGCCAGGCGCAGCAAAAGTTCATCCTTTGGCTGCCGTTCCTCTTTTGCATCAGGAAAATCGGTGAGAAGGCCAAAATGAAGATGGATATCCCGGTTTGCCAGAAACCGGACTTCCATGGCCTCCATCAGGTCTTCAATGTTGCCGGGACCGGTTAACAGGGTCGGAACTATCACCAGGGTCCGGCATTCTGACGGAATCCCTTTTGAAAAA
>MGTJ01000118.1:0-10026 GCA_001799395.1 Desulfobacterales bacterium RIFOXYA12_FULL_46_15
AATTCTTGAGGACAGCCTGGCCGGAAGGCTGGATTTTCTTGATGGTACGGTTTTTCCCCATACCTGTGATTCCATGCAGCGGTTGAGCGATATCTTTCGTATGAACGGGAAATACCCGTTTTTTGCCGATGTGGTCCTGCCTGTCAAACTCAATACAAAAAGCGCAAGAACCTATATGGCGGATGTACTGACCTGCTTTAAAAATGACCTTGAAACAGCAACTGGGCATGAAATCACGGATATGGATTTAAAATCTTCCATTTTAATTTTCAATCAGATCCGGAAAAACCTGTCTCTTATCTATGATTTTCATACCAAAACCCCTGGAATCATCACGAGCCGGGATCTTTATGCCCTTGTAAAAGGCTCCATGATCATGGATAGAAAAAAAGCTGCCGAGCTTTTATCCTGTGTCGTGAGTCACCTTGAAAGGTTGAATCCTCCGGCCAATAAAGGAAAACGACTCATCCTTTCCGGCTCGGTCTGTGACACACCTGATATTTTTGACGCCATTGAAACTGCAGGTGGTGTCATTGTGGGAGATGACCTTTGTACAGGCTTCCGCTGGTTTGACGGGCTCATACCGGAAGACCGACCGCCACTGTCGGCCATTGCTGCACGATACATGGACCGGATAGCCTGCCCGGCCAAACATTCGGGTCTTTTGACCCGGGCGGATCACCTTGTCTCGCTTTTCCAAAAAAACAAGGCAGACGGGGTTGTTTTTCTTTTTTTAAAATTCTGTGATCCCCACGCCTTTGATTACCCGTATCTCAAGGAATTTCTGGATAAACAGGGGATAAAAAGCACGGTCTTTGAAATGGATGACCGGCAGCAGAGCCTTGGCCAGTTTCTGACCCGGATTGAAACCTTTATTCACATGATATAAAACAGGACCTTATATGTCTGAAAAATCCAATGAAACCATAAAAATAAAAGCTGCAAAAAAAATGCGGGATCTCATGACCACCTACTATTTAGAAGCCCTGAGCGCCGCACAAAACAATAAACAGGTGGCCTGGATCACCTCGGGCGGTCCTGTGGAACCCCTGGTGGCCATGGACATCATCCCGGTGTATCCTGAAAATCACGGGGCCATGATAGGTTCTGCCAAAATGGGGGAAGACCTTTGCGCAAAAGCTGAGGATATGGGCTACAGTTCCGATCTGTGCTCCTATGCCAGGGCCGACATTGCCTGTTCCGTGGTCAAGGGCGGGCCCATTGGCGGGCTGCCGAAACCCGACATGCTAATCTGCTGCAATAATATCTGCGGTACGGTCTTAAAATGGTATGAAGTCCAGGCAAGGTTTTATAACGTCCCTTTGTTTATCCTCGACACACCGATCTGCCATACCGGCTATTCCCCGGAAATCGCCAGATATGTCAGGACCCAGATCGATGAATATATTGCCTTTCTTGAAACCGTGACCCAAAGAAAATTGGACCATGACCGAATGAACGAGGTGGGGAAACTCTCCCTTGAAGGGCAGCGCCTGTGGCAGAAGGTCCTCAATACCACGGCCCATAAACCCTCACCCATGTCCGCCTTTGATGCTTTTTTCTTTCTGGCCCTCATCGTAACCTTGAGGGGAACAAGGATTGCGGTTGACTTTTATAAGGAATTGATCGAAGAAATGGAACAGCGGATAAAGGACGGCATCAGCAGTATTCCCAGTGAAAAATACAGGCTTCTCTGGGACAATCTGCCAATCTGGCACCGGCTTAAATGGCTTTCAAAAAAATTTTCAGACCATCATGCCTGTCTGGTGGCAGATACCTATACCTCTGCCTGGTGCGGGACCATCAAATATATTGATGAAAATAATTTTCTGGATTCCATGGCCGAAGCCTATACAAGGATTTATCTCAATATCGGTGTCGACCAGATGGCAGACGGGGTTCTTGATATGATCCGGTTTTATGGTGCAGACGGGTTTGTCATGCATTCCAACCGGTCCTGCAAACCCTATTCTTTTGGCCAGATGGACATCATGAAAATCGTGAGGGAAAAAGCCGGCATCCCGGTTCTCATGATCGAAGCGGACATGACAGACCCGAGGAGCTTTTCACAGTCCCAGGTGGAAACAAGGATTGATGCGTTCATGGAAATCATCAAACAAAAGGAGAAACGGATATGAAATTCGATCTTGACGGAAAAATCTGTCTGGTGACCGGTGGTAGCCGCGGCATTGGCTTTGAGATTGCCCGGTCGCTTCTGGCCGAACATGCAAAAGTAATTATCTGCGGGCGTAAAGCAGAATCGCTTGAGAACGCGAAAAAAGCCCTTTTGGCCCCTGAAACCCTAATGACCTTACAGACCCATATCGGAAAACCAGAAGAAGTGGATAAGCTTTTCGAAACCATTAAAAAAACATATGGAAGGCTTGATATCCTTGTCAATAATGTTGGTATGAACCTGATCACACCGGTCATTGCCGATCTTGATCCAGGCCTCTGGCAGAAGATCATGGATACCAACCTTGGCGGAACCCTTCTGGTATCAAAAAAAGCCGCCTTTATGATGCGGGAGCAATCCTCAGGAAAAATCATCACCATTTCTTCTGTTGCCGCCACCAAAGCCTCGCCCGGTATGGGGATTTACGGCATTGCAAAGGCCGGGATCGAAATGATGACAAAGGTGCTGGCCTCAGAACTGGCCGTTTTCAACATCCAGGTCAATGCTGTGGCACCGGCCATGGTCAGGACGAAATTTTCAGAGCCGTTCTGGTCTAATCCCGAACTGCTCGCCCATATTACCAAAGGTATCCCCATGGGACGGATTGCAGAGATTGAGGATGTGGTCAAACCGGTATTATTCCTTGCTTCCGAAGGATCTTCCTATATCACGGGGCAGACGCTCATGGTGGATGGGGGAACCACTGCCGTATGATCCATGCAGGCATCGATATCGGTTCCATCACGGCTAAGGCAGCCCTGATAAAAGATGGAAGTCTTCTGGACACCCTCGTTATCCCCACCGGGTACCATCACCTGAACGCCGGCATCCGGGTCTTTGAAAGCCTTCTTGAAAAAACAGGAATTTCGCGGACAGATATCAGCGCCATTGTGTCAACAGGATATGGCCGCTCCAGTATCAATTTTGCCGACAAAGCCATGACGGAAATCCTCTGCCACGGTGCAGGCGCCCATTTTTTGAATCCTCAAATCCGCGGCATCATTGATGTAGGCGGCCAGGACAGCAAAGCCATCCTGCTTGATGGCCAGGGCAGGGTGGAAAATTTTGCCATGAATGACAAATGCGCGGCCGGTACGGGAAGGTTTCTGGAAGTCATGGCCCGTGCCCTGGAAGTGGATCTGGACCGCATGGGCGAATTCAGCATGAAAGCCGGCAACCCTTCAAAAATCAGCAGCATCTGCACGGTGTTTGCGGAATCAGAAGTCATCTCCATGATTGCCCGGCAGGAAAAAAGAGAGAATATTATTGCCGGCATTCATGATGCTGCGGCTGCCCGTGTGGCCATCCTGGCTGTTAAAATCAAAATCAGGGGGCCGATCATGATGACCGGGGGAGTGGCAAAAAACACTGGCATGGTCGCAGCCCTTGAAAAAAGATTGGGACAAGGCCTCGTTATCGGGACGCTTTCCCAGGAGAACGGAGCCATAGGAGCTGCCGTACTGGCATCCGGACTTTAAAAACAGGGCAACGTCATGAATCGCTTATTTACTGAACTGTCTTAAGTTTATTTTTCAGATTCCGCCAATCCGGTATAAACCTGTCCATAAATCCTTTAAACCTTGCATTATGTCCTCTTTCCAGGAGATGAACCATTTCATGAACGGTTACATATTCAAGAAATTCAATGGGCAGATGAATAAGGGCCTGGTTTAACCATATCCGGCTGGCATTGATGTTACAGCTTCCCCAGCGTGTTTTCATTTTTCTGACCCCGAACTGACGAATTTTAACCCCTATCAGCGGCTGCCATTTTTCAAGAATGGGAATGATGGATTTTTTCATTTCTTCCCGGCACCAGCCGTCAAGAATGGCTTCTCTTTCAAAGACCCTGGAGCCGGGGTTTACGATAACATGGATATGCTCATCATTGGAAATCAATATCCCCTGCCCCTGATCTTTCTCAATCACTTTCAGGCGATAAGCTTTTCCTTTAAACAGGAATTCTTCGCCTGTGGTATAGGTTTTCAAAGGAGATGGGGGCTTTTTCGCTATTTTATTCACCTGCCGGATAATCCAGTCTTTTTTTGACAGGATGGCACAATTGAGGGTTTCAGGGTCAATGTAAACCGGGGCTGAAACAACTATTGTTTTTTTTAAGGGGTAAATCCTGAAATAGATATTTTTGATTCTTTTTTTAACAATTTCAATATTAAAACTGCAAAAATTAAGGGATGCAGGTTTCAATTTAGGGTGTACTTTCTTCTCCCGGGGCTGGTTTCCGGTTTTTCATCCTCTGGATGACGGCATCGACGGAGTCCCCATTGGGTGCCATGGCCATGGGATTCATCTTAACAAGGGCTTCCCATTCTTTGATACAGGCGTCAAGATCATTCAGATCGTGAAGAAGCACAACCCCTTTGTTAAAACGCGCGGTTTCAAAGGCAGGGTCAATGGCGATGGCCTTATCAAAGGCCTCAATGGCTTTCCCGGGTTCATTGTTCCTGCGGTACATGGTACCCAGATCCGTCATCACCCCTACTCTTCCAGGTTCAAGCGCCAGGGATTTTTCGTAAGCATCAATGGCGTTTTGGGCCTGATCCGAATCATAGAACAGATCCCCGAGTTTTGTCCAGGCTTCGGCATCGAGCGGATTAGTTTTAAGATGTTGTTCAAGCTCTGCAATTTTAGCTGACAATTCCATGGAAAGATCCGGATGATTATGGGGATCTTCTTTTTGTACAGATGTTTGACCAGGCCCTTGAACCGGATTTCCGGGAGCGAGTTTAAATGAAGAATACAGGGTTCCACCAAAAAATCCAATGCAAAGGGATATGAGAACTGCATAAATCAAGGTCTGTTTTTTTATATATCCGACAGGGTTTGTTTCTTTGCCGAGGGTCATAACCGTTCCTTTTCCTTATTTTTTCCGTAAGCCAATCAAAAAGCCCTTGACCTGTGACGGTGAAGGGCTTTTTTTTAACAGTCAATAAAATGACTTATTCAGTCGAATAAAGTGGTTAACTACTCAACCGTAACATTTTTTGCGGCCGGACCTTTTTTACCTTCTTCAATTTCAAAGGTCACCCGGTCACCTTCTTTCAAGGATTTAAAACCTGTTGCGTTAATGCTTGTGTGATGGACAAACAGATCTTTTCCGTTTTCCTGCTCAATAAAACCAAAACCCTTTGAGTCGTTAAACCACTTTACGATACCTTTAGCCATGCCGGCAATCTCCTATAAAAAATAAATAATAATACTGTTCCAAACTTAACGCGTAATGCCGTATTGTGCCGGGAATACGCTGCCAGGTAAGAAACCTTTGCGCTTTACATAATCCAGCGCAAGTTGCCACATAATATAGCCTTGCCTGGAAAAGTCAAGACATTTTTAGACGCATCTCTTTCATAACCCTTCCCTTTCAAGCTTTTAAGGCTTTGATTTTCCTGATATCTTCGGATTTTCCCAGGATCATCAATATATCGCTGTCTTTGATAACGAAATCCGCATGAGGAACCAGAATGAAATTCTCCGGTACCAATTCCTTGATGGCGATGATATGGACGCTATAAAGGGCCCTCAGGTTTAGAGCCTTTAGCGTTTTTCCAATGAACTCCTTGGGCGGGTCTACCTGAACCAGGTCATAATCATCCGATAAAGGGATGAAATCCATTACGTTGGGTTGCGACAAGCTCCTAGATACTCTAACCGCCATATCCCTTTCAGGGTGGATGATTTCGGTAGCACCGACTTTTTTTAAGATTTTTCCATGATCTTCATCCTGGGCTTTGACCAGGATCTTTTTCACCCCGATTTCCTGAAGATAATAACAGATCAATATACTGGTGGCAATTTTAGTCCCGATGGATACAATAACCCCATCCATTGTTTCCAGATCAAGGGTTTTTAATTTTTCCTTATCCGTTGCCTCAAGCACAATGGCTTCAGTACAAAAAGGATCAATTGCCTGAACCCGTCCTTTGTCAAAGTCAATTGCAATTACCTCGTTGCCGTCTTCATACAAGGCCTTTGCGGCAAAAAACCCGAAATTACCGAGCCCTATGACTGCAAACCGTTTCATTTTACTCCTTTCAACCTATCATTATGTTTTCTTCAGACCGTTCAATTCCATTGGTGGGACCTGACCCGACGATAATATAAGAAAATGTCAACACACCCACCCTTCCGATGATCATCATGATGATGATCAGAATTTTTCCCCACATGCTGAGATCCTGAGTCACCCCCATGGATAAGCCCACTGTACCGAAAGCGGAAACAGTCTCAAACAGATATAAGAGAAACGAATCCCGGGACTGGTGGATCTCGTGGCCGGTGATTGAATCGCCCATCAGCAGCAGAAATATGATCAGGCCGATGATCCCGATGGATACCAGAACCAGTGTGATGCTCCGGTCAACGGTTTCTGCCGGGATACTTTTCTTGAAAATATTAACACGGGCTTTTCTTCTGATCCCGGTTAAGGTAAAACCGACCAGCAATGCCAGTGTCGTGGTTTTCACCCCTCCCCCGCAGGAGCCCGGGGATGCCCCGAAAAACATTAGAAAAAGCATAATAATCAGGGTCGCCTCTTTCAGGGATCCGATATCTACCGTATTGAATCCTGCCGTCCTGCAGGTGATGGATTGAAATATGGAGGTTAATAACCTGAAGCTGAAAGGTTTGTCTTCCATAAATCCCTGACGCTCAATGATATAAATAAACAATGCACCGGCCAGAATCAAAACCAGGGTTGTCAAAAGAACTGTCTTGGTCTGGACAGAGAATCTGAACCGTTTAATTTTGTGTTGCCTGAACCAGCATTGCAGGTCGTAAAGAACCGGGAAACCAATCCCCCCGATGATGATGAGGCTGCAGATGACCGTGTTTAAAAAATAACTGTCACTATATTTCATCATACTATCCGGGAAAAGGGCAAAGCCTGCGTTGCAGAAAGCTGAAACAGAATGGAAAACCGCTTGAAAAACAGCTTTAGCAAAACCAAATTCCTGGTTCCAATGAATCGTCAGAAAGACAGCTCCTAAAAATTCCACACCCAATGTCATCAGAATGATGCTTTTTACCAGGTTGAAAATATCCTCCCTGGGCCGGGATGAAAATAGATCCTGCATGGCCCTTCGTTGATGAAAGGAAATTTTTCTGCCCAGCCAGTGGAATAATGCCACAGAGATGGTCATGATCCCTAACCCGCCGACCTGAATCAGCATCAGGATGACGCACTGGCCAAACCCGGTAAAACAGGTTCCCGTGTCCACGACTATCAATCCGGTCACACAGACAGCAGACGTTGATGTAAACAAGGCGTCTATCCAGGAGATACCATGAGCGGTTGTGGAAGCCGGTATTTTCAGCATGACCGTTCCTAAAAAAATCACCAGGAGAAAACTTAAAAGGATAAGCATAGCCGGATTCAATTTCCAAATTCGATGGTGAAAAATCATAGGGCCATCCTCGGGCTTACAAAATATTCACAATTCAAATGATTATGAGTTTCACAAACTTCATGAAGCCTGATGCCTCCCAGTGCCATCCGGTTCATATATGCACCGCAGACGATCAGCTCATACCGGTCATCAATCTTGATATAATTAAGAGCCGGACATATTTTTTTTAACAATCCCCGGAGATTCACGGCCTGATCCCTTCCCCCGATAAGGTCTTTGATCTGATTCAAGTCAATGCATGAACCAGATTTATAGTTTTTAAACAATGTCACACCGCTTTCGTGAAATTTAACCAGGATTTCACGGTGAATGCTGTCCATGAGAACAATTACCGGAATTTCTTTGGTTAAAGGATTTTTTTTCAGGCATCGGCATAATTCAAAAACCAAAGAGCGGGCAGATATATTCCGGCCGGAAAGAATAACTACAATGAATTGCGTCTTACCCAGGACAGCCCTGCTGAAGCATTCCATGGGAGTCTGAACAATGTCGGTTTCTTCACGATTGATTATTCCGGGTGTCTGGCCAAACCTTAAAACCACTATCGAGTTTTCCTTCATCGTCATGTCCTTTGCTCTATACAGGGCCTGTTGATACATTAACAGCCTTTTGTTTGTCAATACCCGGCACCGATAAAGCAAAAACAATGCCTCATAAATCACATTAATATTATCTTACTGTTTTTTAAAGAATTTCAGTTGTTCATGGCAGGAGGGTATAAAAAATTTTGACTTTGTATTGAATTATGCAAGACAATGGTTTTGCATTCTGCAAGACGCAAAGATTGTCTATAAAACAAATCATTGGAAGACATGTTATATCCGTCCATGTTTTCCCCCCAGTCGTGACGTCATCAGCCTGGCATCCTTACCCAGTTTGATCAGGCTCACGATCAGGACAATGAACTCAAACCGGCCGAGAAACATGGCCAGAATTTCCGCCCAGAGAGCAATATCCGGCATGCCCACGGTGGTTACCCCGACGGAAAGCCCAACGGTTCCGAGAGAGGAGGCAAATTCAAACAGAGAATTACTGAGACTGTAACCGCAAGCGCACAGGACCATGACGCCCAAACCATAGATGGCCAGGTATAAAAAAACAAAAACAGCCACCTGGCGCACCCTTGCGTCATCCACAAAAACCCTCCGGCTGCCTTCCCAGATGTGGCGCTCCACAACCGTGGTCCTTGGCATGAAATACCGTCCCAAGTCCCATAAAAGCAATTTATACAGTAAATAGATACGGAACTGCTTGATACCACCGGCTGTGGAACAGGTCCCCCCGCCGATGAGCATCAGGCAGATCATCAGACATATCCCGAATGAATTCCAGTTCCCATAGCCCACAGTGGAAAAGCCGGTGGTCGTCAGGGCGGATACGGTTTCAAACACAGCTACCCGTAATGATTTGCCAAGCTGGGGATAAAGGGCCTGACACGTAAACAGAAAGGCTGCCGCAGCAGACAGGGGGATGAGAAAGGCCTGCAAACGGACTTCCCCGTTTTTTACAACAAGCCCGAGTTTACCGCGCCACAGAAACCAGGCAGTGACAAAACTCAGGTTTCCAAGCACCATGAGCGTCAGGGTCACCGCCTCGACAACAGCGGAATTCCAGTATCCGATGCTTTCAGGCCGTGTTGAAAACCCTCCCGTGGACACGGCGGCAAAGGAATGATTGACTGCATCAAAAAATGACATCCCGGCCGCCCAATAGGCCAATGACCCGGCTGCGGCATAGCAGGTATAAATGATGAGAACCAGGCGGGCAGACTGACGGACATGGGGGACAAGCTGGTCGCTCCTCCCCTCTGCACTGGAAATGCCTACTCCCGTCGGACCAGTAATGGCCGACATCATAATAATAGCCAGACCCGCCCCGCCGGCCAACTGGATGATACTGCGCCAGAGCAGCACCATGGGCCCTGAGACGGATACATCGACCACTGAAAGCCCGGTGGTGGTCCACCCGCTCATGGATTCAAATACAGCCCTGGAATACGGCAGACCCGAAATAGAAACAAAGGGCCAGGCAGAAAAGAGAATCACCGTGACCCAGCTTATGAGAACGATGACACCCCCTTCCTGAACCGACAATGTGATATCGGACGAGGGCTTAAACCGCCGCAGGACAATCCCCAAAAGGGCAAGATAACCGGCAGGAAGACAGAAGGCCCATGCATTGGAGACTTCTTCCGGGTTTGAAAAAAGAATAAGGAGCGGGGTCATCATCACTCCCCCGGACAGCATAAAGATCATGCCGATAGATGAAAGAATCGCTGCATAGCGTATTTTCAAATAATGTTTTTCCTGCATTATTTCAGCCTCTCTACCGTTTTTCACCCGTAAACACCTTCAGCACCGGGCCATGGTTTTCCGGGAGAGTGATCAGCACCACCCGGTCCCCGGCCTTGAGATCATCTGCACCCCG
>MGTJ01000118.1:10108-10439 GCA_001799395.1 Desulfobacterales bacterium RIFOXYA12_FULL_46_15
GCCACGGGAGAATCCTCATCCAGAACAATCTCTGTCACATTCACCCGTCCCTCTCCCACCGGCAGCAGATTCAGAACCTGTTCCAGGGAGGCCCGCTGCTCAATCAAACTGCCGACAATATGGGTGGTTGAGAATGCAGAAACACCGAGTCTCTCAAACACTTCTGCATTATCCGGATCATTGGCCAGGGCGATGGCTCGCGGCACACCGAATTTAAGAGAGGCCAGTTGGCAGATCACCAGATTGTCCTGGTCATTGGGCGTAATGGCCAGGACCGCGCCAGCGCCCATGGCTCCGGCTTCTTTCAAAATTCCGGCATCGCTGCCGTCCC
>MGTJ01000119.1:0-40061 GCA_001799395.1 Desulfobacterales bacterium RIFOXYA12_FULL_46_15
AGGGATGAACTCCTCTCCCGGAAACAGGCCGGGAAGACCGAGGCAGGGCCTGAAAAATTCAGGCTCATGTGGATACAGAACCGTATCCAGTATAAATTTCCCATATTTTCAATACTTGAGGAAATGGGCGCAAAAGTGGTGGCAGATGAACTCAATGACGTAACCTGGGATCTTCTCAACCCAGAAAAACCGTTTGAATCCATGGCAAAAAGAATCATGGGCATTCCCTACTGCCTGGACGCACCTGCCAGGATAGACCATATCCGGAAAATGGCAGAGGAATATCAAATCCAGGGGGCAATCAACCCCTGCCATTGGGGGTGCCGGCAGGGGACCGGAATAAGGGGGCTGATCACCAGGGGACTCAAGGACATCGGCATCCCTGTCCTGAACCTGGAGATCGACTGCGTGGATTCACGAAACCTTGCCCCGGGTCAGGTTCGGACAAGACTGGAAGCATTTATGGAAATGCTTGGACAATAAACCGGATACTGTAACTATCAAATTGAAGGATTTTTATGTATTTTCTCGGAATCGATATCGGCAGCCTGTCATGTGATGCGGTGCTGCTTGATGAACAACAACGGATCGCCGCTTCCTGCGTCGTTCCCACAGGGGTCAGGAATATTGAGGCCATTGCCAGGGTCCGCACCGATGTGATGGATGCCGCAGGAATTGAAGAGAGCAGGATAAAATCCGTCATCTCTACCGGGTACGGCAGAAACCGGGTTGAACAAAGGGACGGTGCTGTCACGGAAATCACCTGCCATGCAAAAGGCATACGCCATCTGATCAGGGACACCCGGGTGTTGATCGATATCGGAGGCCAGGACAGCAAGGCCATTCTCATGGATACTGAAGGCAAAGTCGTTGATTTTGCCATGAACGACAAGTGTGCAGCAGGCACGGGACGGTTTCTGGAGGCTATGGCCAGGGCATTGGAAGTGGATATCGAGGATCTGGGGACCCTGGACCGGGATGCTGTCAGCGGCCTGGTCCTGAGCAGCATGTGTACCGTGTTTGCCGAAAGCGAGGTTGTCTCCCTGATCGCCGGAGGCACTGAACAAAGGGAAATTGCACGGGGGCTGAACCGGGCCATTGCATCGAGAACCCATTCCCTGGTCAAACGGGTCGTCAAGGAGACCCACGGCATGACCATCTCCATGTCCGGCGGAGTAGCCAGAAACCAGGGGGTGACCCGGGCAATTGCCGAAAGCCTTGGCATACAGGCCCTGAACATCCCTGAAAAACCGGACATTATCGGTGCCCTGGGGGCCGCCCTGATCGCAGCCGAAAGGTATGAACGATAAGCCTGGCCGGCCGGTTCAATCTGCAAAACAAAACCATCACCCGGATATTTGCTATAACTTGATCTTCAAATTTTTAATTTCATGATATGAATCTATATTGTTCTTAGAAAAATCATGAATTTCAATTGAATTTTTCAGATCTTTATGAAAGTATGAGGCGTTTGTCGCTAAAAATGATTTAGTAAATATAACCGATTCATCAAAAAGGGGAATTTGAATGAAGACAATTGATGAAGAAAAATTAAGACAAATTGTCGGTGATGCCAATATCAAGACAGACCCTTCCGACCTCTATATCTACGGTTCAGACTCATCGGTCCACCATGCCATGCCCTGGGCTGTCGTGCGGCCGAAAACCACGGAACAAGTCCAGGCCGTTATGAGATATGCCAACGAAAACCTGATCCCGGTCATAGCCAGGGGCGGGGGGTCAGGCATGTGCGGCCAGACCGTACCGGTCAGGGGCGGCATCATTCTCGACATGAAGGGAATGAACAAAATCCTTGAGATCAACCTGAAAGATGTTTACTGCAGGGTTGAACCCGGTGTGGTGGATGATGATCTGAATCTTGCCCTGAAACCCCACGGAATGTTTTTCCCTCCTACACCGGCATCCAGCAGGATTGCCACCATCGGAGGTGAAATCGCCAACAATGCCAGCGGGGTCAGGTCTGTCAAATACGGGGCCACACGGGATGCGGTTCTCGGCATGAAAGTGGTTCTGCCCAACGGAGATCTGGTGAACCTGGGAGCCCGTACACGGGTTGAAGCCTCCGGGTATCAGCTCCACAAGCTCATGGTGGGGTCTGAAGGAACCCTGGGCATTGTGGTGGAAGCCACCTTAAGCTTTGTTCCCATCCCGGAATTCCGGTGCATGGGGATTGCCAATTTCAATACCCTTAAGGATGCCGGAGAGGCTATCGGGTCTATCATGGCGTCCGGCGCTATCCCTTCCATGCTGGAACTGGTGGATGATGTGGCCATCAAAGCCGTCAACAAAACCATGAACCTGGGGCTGAAGGAAGTGGCGGCAGCCCTGATTTTTGAGGCTGACGGCATGGTCAGGGAAGCCGTGGATTATGAAATCAATAAAATGAAAGCCATCTGCCAGAAGCACAACGGCGAAGATATTTATGCCAGCTATGATCCCAAGGAAAGAGACAAAATCTTTCTGGGCAGAAAATCCCTTTTCCCGGCCTTGTCAAAATATGACGACAACCTGGCCTCCACGGCCTTGGCCGACGACATGGCCGTTCCTTATTCAAAAATGGCGGAAATGGCAGGCAAAATCCATGAAATTGCAGATAAATACGGTATTGTTATGACCGCATACGGCCATTGCGGGTCAGGGTGCATGCACACCAAGATCCTCATGGACACCAAACGCAAAGACCAGTGGGAATCAGCCAGAAAAGCCATTACCGAAGTGTATGACTATGTCCGGTCCGTCAATGGCACCACCAGCGCCGAACACGGCATCGGGCTTTCAAAGGCCGAATCCTTTAAAATTGAGAAGGCAGATTCCCTGCATCTTCTGGCCTTGATCAAAAAAGCCGTCGACCCCAATAATATCCTGAACCCGGGCAAACTCTCACAGGCCCCGGAGGACTGGGTAACGGCAACGAACCTCCGGTATTCCGTGAACAGCTAATATAAAAGGGCATCTCAATGGAAAATAAAACAAAAGAATTCAAACATCTTGAAAAATGGCAAAAAACCCTGGCCAATTGCATCCGGTGCGGATATTGTTATGAACATTGCCCCATGTTCAAGTACACGGGCTGGGAATCGGACGCCCCCCGGGCAAAAATCATCACGGCCTTCGGCCTTTTATCCGGGGAGGTTGAACCTTCTGAGTCCGTATCCCAAAAAATGTTTTCCTGTTTTTACTGTAAGCGATGCGAGGCTGCCTGCTCCTCAGGAGTAGCCCTGACGGATATTTTTACAGATGCTAAAAAAGATCTGGTTGAAATGGACCTTAAAGGGCCCGGCACCACCTCCACGACCAAACTGACCTGTGCCCGGTGCCTGATCTGCCTCAAGGCCTGCCCCCATGAAGCCAGGTCCTATGACGGCAAAAACATTGTTGTTGACCCTGTCAAATGCCAGGCCTGCGGGATCTGCATTGAAGTCTGCCCGGCCGGAGCCGCAACCATCCAAAACAGTTTCGGAACCGATAGAAATATGCTTATGGACCGGGCATCCAACTTTTTTTCAACCCATGAAGCAGCCAAAGCCATTATTTTTGCCTGCAACTGGTCCTATTATCCCGATCTTCAGGCCTCGGTTCTGCCCGATGCCGAGACAAGGGACAAGAACTATGAAATCCTTGTCAATATGTGTGGCGGACGCCTTGAACCTCAACTGCTCATGGCTCCTTTTCTTTACAATGCCTGGGGTGTAATGGCAGCAGTGTGTCCGGAGGATAAATGCGATCACAAGGGGAATGTAAGGGCAAAAAAGACAATTGAAAGCCTTAAGAATACTTTTAAAAGCATTGATATTGATCCGGAAAGGGTCCGGCTTGTAGAAATCAAGGCTGGTGACAAGGCAAAATTTAAGGCCGAGATTGACACCTTTATGGACAATCTCAATAAAATGGGCCCCATCCGATAGGTAAAGGAGACCGGTTATGAAAATTGATGTGCCTTACGGGCAAGACGGTTTCATGCAGGTGGATCTTGGGGATGATATCAAGGTTGATTTTCTTGAGGCCAATGATGTCACCACCGGCGATGAAGATCAGAATATCCGGGATGCCATCCATCATCCCATTAACAGCAAAAATTTTAAAGATTTTTTGAGTGAGGCCAAAAAAGTTCTGGTCATTGTCAATGACGCCACCCGGCCTACACCCACAAAAAAAATCCTTGAATTCATCTTTGAAGATCTTTCAAAAACGGATTTTCATTTCATCATTGCCACCGGTGCCCACAGGGGCCCCACTGAAGAGGAATATATCCAGATCTTCGGTTCCTTTTATGAAAAGATCAGGAACAGGATTATTGTTCATGATGCCAGGGCCGATCAGGACATGGTATTTCTCGGCACCTCCTCCAACGGGACTCCCATGCATGTCAACAAGGCCGGGGTGGAAGCGGACAAGATCATTATCATTTCTTCGGTGGAACCCCATTATTTTGCCGGGTATACTGGCGGCAGGAAATCCTTTCTGCCGGGTATTGCAGGATATAAAACCATTGAGCAGAACCATAAACTGGCCCTTTCACCCAAAGCTAAAGCCCTGGCACTGGACGGCAACCCGGTGCATGAAGACATGATGGATGCCATCAAAACCGTCAAACAGGACATCTTTTCCATCATGACGGTGCTGGACAAGCATCACAAAGTATATGCCGCCTCTTGCGGTCATATCCATGATTCCTTTCATGCAGCCATAGGCTTTGCCAACGAAGTCTTTGCAGCGCCGCTGAAGGAAAAGGCCGATATTGTCGTGTCTGTGGTAAAATTTCCCCAGGATATTGATCTGTACCAGGCCCAGAAAGGCATTGACAATGCAAAGCTGGCCCTGAAAAAAGACGGCATCCTGATCCTTACGGCAAAATGCAGGCACGGTATCGGCGGGAAAGCCTTTGCCGATCTCCTGGGATCCAGCGATACGCCCAAAGCAGCCCTTGACACCATTGAAAAAGGCTATGTCCTTGGGTATCACAAAGCTGCTAAAATGGCGGAAATCGGTCTCTGGGCAGAGATGTGGGGGGTGACGGATGTGGCCCCTGAAATCATTTCAAAACTGTTTATCAGGCCTTTCAATAATCTTCAGGATGCCCTTGATAAGGCCCTTGAAAAAAAAGGGAAGGATGCGGCTATCCTGTTTCTTATGGATGGCGGGTTAACCGTCCCCATGGTTTCATAGATTTCAAAAGAGCCCGGCCGATCTTTGCTTGACCGGGTTCTTTTGATCATTCCTGTTCCAAATATATCCTTTAGCTGATATTATATTGTTTCAGTTTTGAATACATTTTGGATTTTGATATCCCGGCTATATCACAGGCTTCTTTTACATTGTGCCTTGTATAGGATATAAGTTCGGAGAGGTATTCTTTTTCAGTGGTTGTCAACAATTGGTTCAACATGGGAAAATTTCCGTTTTCATAATCGTCTGATGGTTTTTTTTTGTTTTCCGGATTCGGCATAAAGGACTGTTTGATCACTTTTGCCCTGACATAGGACGGCAGATGAATGGAATAGAGGGTAGGCTCGTTTTTGGCTGATGCAACAGCCTTATCCATGGCGCTGGTCAATTCCCTGATATTTCCAGGCCATTCGTAGGAACTCAGGATATCCAGAAACTCAGGCGAAATTCCCTTGGAATCGATACCATATTTTTTACAGTACCGGTCTATGTAATGCAGGGCAATTTTAATTGTATCCCCCTGCATCCGGAATAAAGGCGGCAGATCGATACAGATCCCTTTCAACCTGAATAAAAGATCTTTCCTGAATTCTCCCTGGTCGCTTAATTGGTCCAGATCTTTGCTGGTGGATGCGATTACCCTGAAATTGCATTTTTCCTCTGTTTTACCGCCTGCCGGGGTGAATGTCAAACCCTCCATGACCCTGAGCAAAGAGCTTTGGACCTGCATGGGAAGTTCCGAAACTTCATCAAGAAAGAGGGTGCCGTTATCAGCCAGTTTGATAAGCCCTGTCCTGTTTTCCAAAGCTCCTGGAAAGGCTCCTTTTTTATGCCCGTACAACATGCTTTCAACAATGGCTTCATTAATGGCGGAGCAGTCCACAATGACAAAATTTTTTTCACTCCGGCTGCTGTTCAGATGAATGGTTTTTGCAAAAAGCCCTTTTCCTGTTCCTGAGTCTCCAAAAATCAGGACATTGGTATCAGAGTAGGCGGCAACTGAGATCTGGTCAAGACAGGACCGGATCTCCTCTGATTCGCCGATAATACCGTTTCGTTTTAAAATACCAGGGCTGGAAACATTACCTTTTTCTTTTCGAAACTGCAATGCCCGGCTGACCTGAAGGTTTAATTCCTGCCGAAGGAAGGGTTTGCCGAGATAATTCCAGGCTCCGCTGTTAATCGCCATTTCAGCACCGTCCGGGTCGCTGTCGCCGGTAATGATGATGATTTCAGGTGAAGAAGGCGCTGTCTTGATAATTTTAATCAGATCAAGACCGTTGGCATCCGGGAGATTGACGTCAAGGAAGACAATATCAAACCTGCCGTTTTTTGCCAGTTCCACACCTTCCTTTCCAGTCAATGCAGAACGGCTCTCATGACCCAGTTTATCCATCATCTTTGTCAGTATATCGCATATCACCCTGTCATCATCAACAATAAGTATGTCTGCCATGTTATCTTCCCGTATATACTATGCCTTTTAAAAAAACTTCTTCATGAAGACAAATGAGACTCTTGTGGAAAAACCGGTAAATTCGTTGGAAATGGAATAAAGAGCTAAGTCCCCAAAAACGATACAATTCTATTACATGATCCGGAAAATGTTGTCAAACTCAATATAAACCTCCGGATAAGACGGAAAAGAAAAAGAAAGGGAAAGGGGCCCTTCAGCATGTGCCGGGCCCCTTAGTTTTATGAATAATAATCTATATCTTGTTACAGATCATTGATGGCGCTTGTCAATTCAGGCATGAATTCAATGATATTGGCCACAATTCCTATGTCCGCCACCTGGAAGATGGGGGCCTTTGGATTTTTGTTCACGGCAACAATGAAGGGATTGCCCTTCAGACCGCCCAGATGCTGGAAAGAACCGGAAATGCCCATGGCCATGTATACCTTCGGCTTGACGGTTTTACCGGAGGTCCCGACCTGTCTTCCTTTTTCAAGCCATTTTGCATCCACAATAGGCCTTGAGCAGGAAACCACCGTCTTCATAGCTTTGGCAAGCTCTTCTGCAATTTCAATATTTTCCTGTTCTTCAATTCCACGGCCGATGGAAACCAGGACATCGGCTTTGGTGATATCCACATCACCGACCTCGGCTTGAACAATTTCAAGGAATTTTCTTTTTGCAGAAAGATCACCGGCATTGCCTGATTTATCAACCACTGATCCGGAAGCAGTCTTTCCTTCAACGGCAGTGAAAGATCCGGGTCTGATGGTGATGACGGCACCTGAAGAAACATCGACAGCCACGTGGGTGCTGACGGCTCCGCCCAGTTCCTGGCGGGACGCTTTCAGGGTGGTGCCTTCCACACCGTCAAAATTGACAATGTCTGCTGCATAGGCAGCATTCATTTTGATGGAAAGACCGGGAGCCAGATCCATACCGAAGGTGTTATGGGCAGCAAGGACAATCGCGCCTGCCGGGATAATGTTGAGCAATGCTTTCCTTACCACCTCTGCATTGGGATAAACAAGAGCTGTATTATCGATTTTGATGACTTCGGCATACAGGCCTGTCATCTCATTGGCAACCTTGTCCAGATCCGGACCTGAACCCGTCAGCACTGCCGTCAGGGATGCTGTTTTATCTATTTTTGCCGCAGCAGCCGGAAATTCCATGGCCACATCCTCGGCAACACCGTTTGAAAATGGAATATATGCGAAAATCTGTGTCATGATTAGAGCCCTCCTTTTGCTTTAAGCTTCTCAATCAGTTTTGCAATAATCTCATCTGTGGAGCCTTCAAGCATTTCAGCACCTACTCCCATATCCGGTGTGAAATAATCAATTCTCCTGGTCTTTGCACCGGTTTTTCCTACGCTGTCTGCTGCAAGACCAAGGTCTGAGGCGCTTTTTACCGGAATCTCAACACTGGCAACTTTTCTGATGCCGCGGATACCGACATACCGGGGTTCATTGATACCGGTCTGGATGGAAAGAACGCAGGGAAGTGTAATTTCATTCATTTCCTGGTTACCGCCTTCAATTTCCCTGCCTACCTTTATTGTTCCTTCACCCACTTCGATTTTATTGACAAGGGATGCATAGGGCATATCCAGCATTGCTGCCAGCATACCGCCCACCTGGCCTGCCCCTTCGTCTGCCTGGGCACCGGTGAGGATGAGATCATATTTGCCTTTTTCGATCTCTGCCTTGAGAATAGTTGCAATCCCTTTTCCGTCAGATCCTCCAAAGGCATCATCAGACAGGAGAATACCATTGTTGGCACCCATAGCCATTTCACGTCTAAGGACTTCTTCGGATTCGCCGTCACCCACAGTGATCACCGTGACGTTTCCACCCGTTTTATCAACAATCTGAATCGCTTCTTCAACAGCGTAATTATCCCATTCATTCACTGAATACACCAGATCACCACGATCAAGATCATTTCCGGCACTATTTAGCTCAAATTCGTTCTCAGCAGTATCCGGTACTCTCTTGACACATACCAAAATTTCCATCATTGCCTCCTTTAGATCAATTTTTCGTTACCAGCCCCTTAGATTAAAAAGAGACCAATAACCCTTATATTATTTTAAACAAGGTGCTGCTCGATCAGTTCCGTAAAATCCAGAGCTTCCATCTGTCCTTCTTTTCCTGCAACCTTGATGGCATCCTGGATATTGACCAGGCAGAAAGGACAGGCCGTAACAATCACATTTGCCCCGGCTTCAGCAGCCATATTCACCCTTAAAACACCCATTCTTGTTTCTTCCTCCGGCTCATAAAAGAGCATGAGCCCGCCGCCGCCGCAGCAGAAAGACCGGTCGCGGCTCTTTTCCAGTTCAACCCGGTTCAACCCTTCAATGGCATCCAGGGCCTGTCTTGGATCGTCATAAATGCCGTTATGCCGTCCAAGATAACATGGATCATGATATACATAGACTTTTTCAGGATTCAGGCAAGGTTTCAGATCCAGTTCGCCCGTCCTGATTTTCTCGGCCACCACCTGGCTGATATGCCGGACCGGCGGAAGATTTTTATAATCATTTTTCAACGCATTAAACGCATGGGGATCTGAGGTGATGATCTGCTTCACCCCTGTTTCCAGGATTGCTTCCGTATTCTGTGATTTCAGATCCTGGTACAGCATCTCCTCGCCAAAGCGTAATACCTCGTTCCCGCTGTCTTTTTCAAGCTTCCCGAGGATTCCGAAATCCACGCCTGCTTTTTTAAGAATAAGAGAGGTCTTTCTTGCAATGGTCTGGATATTGTCATCATAGGATGTAATACTGTCTACAAAATACAGGGTATCGGCTGTTTCTCCGTCCAGATCCTTTACCGGACACAGGGCTTTGAATTCCTTGTCTTCCGTCCATTCAGCCCTTTTTTTCTCCATTTTCCCATAGGGGTTCCCGCGTTTTTCAAGGGCCTTCATGGGTTTCTGGAGGGATTGAGGAACAAGCCCTTCGTCCACCATGCCGCGCCTTAAATCCACCATCTTATCGATGTATTCAATTCCAAGGGGGCATTCTTCTTCACAGGCACCGCAGGTGGTGCAGGACCAGATTTCATCTTCCGTATAAATATCCTGGACCAGGAGTTTGCTGTTATAAATTTCCCCTGACAGCGGATAATTTTTAAATATCAGATCCCTTGCCTTGATCGTAATAAACCTCGGAGATAAGGGCCGGCCCACGGCATTGGCCGGGCATTGGTCCGAACACCGGCCGCAGTCTGCACAGGAATAAAAATCCAGCATATGCTTCCAGGTGAAATCCTCCAGTTTTTTAACCCCGAATGATTCAATGTCATCCAGCTTGTCTTCATCAATCCCGTATTTGACGGGTTTGATTTTCCCTTTCCGGACCCGCATGAAAAACACGTTAAAGATGGATGTGATGACATGAAAATGTTTACCCATGGGCAAAAAGCAGAGGAAAAAGAAAAATGCCAGGTCATGGATATAATACACAAAAATGTGAAGCCCCTGGAGAACATTCAAAGATACTGAGGAAAGGATGATTTTGAATAGCCAGACCAGGGTCAGGGGAGCCAGGAAATGAACCTCACCGGTTTTCTGAAATTCAAAAGCAGCTTCAGTGGCTTCAAAAAGGCTCTCGGATATCATCAGGGTCGATATGATGCCAAGAACAAAAACCGCTTCTGCCGTATGGTCTTTCCCGTATTTTTCAGGAACGGCATAGCGTTTGGGTTTATAGATTCCTCTTCGAACAGCCGCAACAATACAGGCGAGAAGGACAAAGGTGGCAGCATAATCCTTGATAAAATTGTAAACAAGGCCCAGTCCGCCCCCCAATCCGGGAAGCACGAATCCATCTGAAAAACCGATAATAACTAGCGATGTTGATCTGACGGACAGGATCAGAAAGCCGGCAAAAATAATAATATGAAGCACCCCTGCCAGCATATAACGGGGCTGCCGGATCTGACCCAGCCAGATCACGATGAGGTTTTCAATCCGTTTGCCGATATGATCAAAGCGGTTGTCCGGGTTTGCCCTCACAAGGGGGGCAATCCTTCTGGCCATGATATACACAAACAATCCTATCCCTATGATAGGCAATATAAATGACAGCAGAGCTGCGGGAAATATCCCGAAAAACTTATAACTTGCAGGACCGATTATTGAAGTCATCCTTCTTTACCTCCATAACATTTTTAAACTTATGAATATGAACTCAAAAGATTTAATAAACATGTAAGAACACGTCAAGCAAAAAGCTATATTCAGCAAAATTATATGGTTCAGTATATATATGATATTTATTATCCTTTCACCCCTTTCAGGTAAAGATCAACCAGGGGATCTGCCATAGAGGCCAGATCATACCTGCCCTCTGCAGATACCCAGGTGCTTATCACGCCTTCCACAGCCCCGAGTATGAACCGCTTTACAAGACCGACAAAAAGATCCTGGCGCATCACCCCTTCGATCTGTCCCTGCTCGATGATTTCGGATAAAAGGTCGAGATACATTTTTGAAATATCCTTTATCTGAGATTGAATATCCCTTAAATACCTTGCCTCGGACTGAAAAATCACAGCCATGTTTTTATCATCCTGGAATTCCTCAAGATGACATCGGATCAAAAGCCTTAATTTTTCTTCGGCGTTCTTGCCTTTTTCAACCGCTGCCCTCATTTTCTCAAATACAACTTCGGTTTTATAGCTGATATACTGGTAAAGAATATCATCCTTGTTTTTAAAATAAAGGTACAAGGTTCCGTCCGCTACCCCTGCCTGTGCAGCAATCTGAGAAATAGTGGCCTTGTGGAACCCGTGTTCGGCAAACACGGAGCCGGCACTGTACAATATGATCTGATACTTTTCCGATTTATTTTTCTGCAATCTTTGTATTTCCTCTTTTTATAAGCAATGAATAAAGATTCATCATCTAACAAAAGATTAAACTAAATGTCAAGCCAATACTATCAATATGGCAGTATCGGATATTTATATATTATTCCTTTAATATACAAAGCGTTATAAATTAACAGTGTTTTTTAAATAAAGAAAAATGCAATTTTAATTTCATCCCGTCAGCCATGAATGAAAATTCATTATTTAATATCCCTCTTGATTTTGAGATCATTTCATGCAAAAAAAGGAAAAATAAAGTCCATTTTCAAAAAAAACAGGGAGGGTGATATGACAGAAGCATTTTGCTACTCTTCAGATTTTGAACGGGCGCTTGATTTTGGCCGCCCCCCAAACATAAAAAAACTTTTCCCAAACTCCAAAGCACTTATTGTAAGTGGGAAATATATTGATCACGCCATGCTGACAAAAGGCAACTGCATGACCATTGCAGCCAATGGCCGCAACTCTTTCATCATCAGGGGAACCCTTCTTGCTGCACAAAGGGCAAACGCAGCCGTCATCATTGAGATTGCAAGATCAGAGGGTGGAATTGATGCCTATTGTGCCGTCAGCCTGTGGAATATCGCAAGACAGACTGATGCCTTTATGAACGAGCTTGGCATCACCATTCCGGTAGCAATCCATGCCGATCATTTCGGTTTGAAAAAACCTGAAGACATTGAACCTGCAAAAACGGAAATTCAGTCTTTGTTTGATGCCGGAATTACTTCCATTGCCATTGACGCCTCCCATATGCCGGATGATCAAAACCTTCTGGCCAATATTGAATTATTCCCCTTTATTCCCGGCTGGGCCGGACTTGAGACGGAAGTCGGGGAAATAAAAGGCAAATCAGGCTTATCCACACCTGAGGAAGCCCTCTTTCTCATCCAGGGTCTCAATGCCCATAATATCTTTCCCAACTGGATCGCCCTGAACAACGGTACAACCCATGGCATTGAAGCCAGTGATACCGGGATACAGGTAGAATTGACCACCGCCATCCACCAGGCACTTGAAAAATATAAAATCTCAGGAGCCCAGCACGGCACTTCAGGCAATAACTCGGACAGGTTGCGTGCCATTGCCTCAAAAACCCGGACAACCAAGGCCAATGTAGCAACAGCCCTGCAGATGATCTCCTGGGGCCTTAAGGTCAATGACTATGGAAATGCCATACTTGACAACGGTAATTTTATCAAACAAGAAGGATGCGGTGTTTCGGAAAGCATGTGGGAACATATGACGGCTTATGCCAAAGCAAAAGACCTCAAGGGTGGAAATTATAAAAAACTGAATCTGCCCTTTGAAAGCAGACTGCTGTCACAGCCGAAAGAGATCAGAAAAAGAATGGCCAAAGGGGTTGAAAATTTTGTATATGGCCTTTTGACAAACGTATTTAATACAGAAAATACAGCTCAGATAGTCATCAATGATATCCTGAACAGGAGATCCAATGATCCTGGCACTAAAGCACAAAAAATTGAATCTGAAAAGAACTGGACCAAAGAAAAAATAATCGAGAATGCTTTAAAAATCTCTTCTGACAAAGGTTTGGGAGGAAATTTTGAAGATTAAAAAAAAATTTAAGTTTTTAATTTCCTGGACCGATAACACAGTCTAAGGAGAGAAATTAATGCAGATCCCTTCATACCAGATACAAAATGTCCTGAAAGTATACTCAAGACAATTGAGCCAGGGCAAAATCATGAGCCGGAATAAATACGGCAATTCCAACATCAGTTCTGCAGACAGTGTGACCATCTCCTCTGAAGGAAAGAGGCAGGCCATTATCGACAAAGTTGCTGCCAATATTGTGGATCGGATTATCACCGAAGGGCCTAAGGAAAAAAATGAAGAAAAAATCACCTCACAGATTGAAAAAGAACTCGGGAAAAAGATTAATTTCACAAAAGACAGAAATCAGTTCACCTATACAGTGATTGATGAAAACAATCAAAAAACTACACATACCCTGTCTGTTGAGGATTCAAAATTTATCGTAAAACGAATGACGGAACTGGCACGTCAGGTCGCGAACGGCAACATGGAGTTATAAGGAGAGGCAAATCATGAAAATATCCAACACTACTCCCAATTACATCAATCAGGTATATGCCGGTCAAATAGGCAACATTGCCAATCAGACCCTGAAATCTCAAAAACCGGCTGATGAAATAACAGACAGCATTAATTTTTCAGACCAGACAAAAACTCTGCAGAAAATTAACAAAGCCATGGAAAACGAACCTGCTGACAGAAAAAAATATGTGGCCGATATCAAGCAGAAAATTGAAACCGATCAATATAATATCAATGCAGAAACCATTGCCGAAAAATTAGTAGGCTCCATCATGGATCAATTCGGATAATAGAAATAATTACCCGGCATTTTTTTCACACCTGATCACAATATCATTCCTAATGAGGTGTAAGGATTTGATTTTATTATTATTATTTTAAAGACAATATCATTGGCATATCTTTTGCTTAAAGGTATTTTAAGTTAAAAGGAGACCCTTATGGCAAATATAAATCCAATAAATGAAACCATTCCAGTTTTTGGAACCTCAAATGCCAAGGCTGCCAAAACAGAAGAAATTGATTCCTTCGGGATTGCGCTCAGCAAAGCCCTGGACAAGACACAGGAGCCGGAAACAGGCGGAACATCGGCTAAGGCATTGACGGAAATCGGCTCCAAAGAGCTGAATATCATCACTACTTCCGATATTGTTTCCGGAAAAACCAACAAACTTCTGGCACTGCTGGATTCTTATTCTTCAAAATTAGTCGATCCTGCGGTTTCATTAAAAAGTATTGCCCCGGTTCTTGAAGAGATAAATGCCAATGCAGGCAACCTGATGAAGGAAACACAGTTTCTGACCGATGCAGATTCAGCACTGAAAAAGATTGCAACCCAGACTGCGGTCACAGCGCAGACGGAATATTTGAAATTCCAGCGGGGAGATTATCTTTGATAGGATTGCTTTGCCCTGTTCCAGAGCAGTTCTTTTTCATCCTTTGAAAGGGTTTGAAGCTTAAGGTTTTTTCCTTTTAATTCTTTTTCCATTAACCGGAATCTGCCTTCAAATTTGGCAGTTGCCAGGGCAAGTGCAGTTTCAGGATGAAACCGTGCGGCTCTTGCCACATTGACCAGGGAAAAAAGGATATCCCCGAATTCCATGGCTGCCTCGTTTTCATCCTGTGATTTTAATGCTGCCTCAAATTCTCCTATTTCGCTTTTGGCGGTTTCCAGAATTTCATTGATATGATCCCAGTCAAAACCCTCTTTGACAGCAACCTGGGACACTTTTAAAGCCCGGATGAGTGAGGCCATGCCTGAAGGAACCGAATCAAGAGCGGATTCATTTTTCCGGTCATTTTTTCCCTTTTCCAAAGCCTTGATGGATTCCCATTGGCGATTCAGCTCGCCTTCGTTTGAAATAACGGCATTCTCATATACATGAGGATGCCGGCGAATCATTTTGCAGGCAACTGTTTCAACGACTTCGGCCAGGGAAATGGCTTGTTTTTCCTGAAAGATTTCAAGGATGAACAAAAACTGAAACAAAACATCCCCGAGTTCTTCACAGATATGCTGGGAATCCTTTTTTACAATAGCTTCTTCAAGCTCGTAAACTTCCTCGGCAAGACATTGCCACATGGTTTCAGGAGTTTGTTTCCTATCCCAGGCACATCCCTTATCGCTTCTTAATGTTCTGATAATATCAAACAGATTATCCAGTGTTTCCAAAATTTATAGGATTCCTTCCAATTTTTTTACAAAATCCTTTCTTGTATTTTTAGAAACAAAAAGAGTCATGGATTTGGATATTTGAGCGACATAGGGAGAGAGTCTTGCCCCCCTGATGATATTTGAGTCTTTCGGGATAAAGCTGGCGATCATAATAAACATGACGGACACAATCAGCAGGCCTTTGGCTGCACCAAAAACAAGGCCAAAGGTTCTATCCACCCATCCTAGGAAAATAAGGTTTAATAATTTCCGGATCAGGACTGAAATAAGGCTGACAATGATGAGAATAGCGCAAAATAAAATAAAAAATGCTGCCAGATTCCTGATCCCCTGATTCTGAATCCATTTTTCCGCATACGCAGCGATGAGAGGGTAATAGGTATATGCACCATAGAAGCCTGCCACAACCCCGATAATTCCTGCCACTTCTCCAATCAGGCCCCTAAAAAGACCGCGTATCATACAAAATGCAATTACCACAATTGCTATGACATCAAAAGCGTTCATGTTTCCCCTGTTTATTTTAATGAAAAGCCCCTTTTCAATACCAATGAACCTGATTTTTAGTCAAGATTTTTATTGACCTTTAAGCAAATAAAATGCACCCTATAGGCCATGAAAAGTGTAGAATTTGAAAACCTGGCACTTACCAGAGAACTTTTTGGGCATCAAAATAATAATCTGGATAAAATTTGTGAAGCATTTGATGTTAAAATCAACTCAAGAGGTAATTCACTTCTGATCAATGGCGATTCTCAGAATATAACCCTGGCGGAAAAGATGCTCCATCAGTTCTATGAGCTTATGGAAAAAAATTTTTGTTTCAGCGACGCTGATTTTGATGCAGCCATCAACACAATTAAAAAGAACAATCATACCCATCTCAAAGATATATTTTTAACCAATATCCATAAGACTGTAAAAAACAAACCCATCACTCCAAGGAACCAGGCCCAGCAGAAATATGCCGAAGCCATTCTCAAAAATGACATCCTTTTTTCCATTGGCCCTGCCGGAACAGGGAAAACCTATATTGCCATGGCCCTTGCCATGGCCGCCTTTTCAAGGGGGGAAGTCAAAAAAATCATTTTGACAAGACCTGCTGTAGAAGCCGGGGAAACCCTGGGGTTTCTTCCCGGGGATCTTGCCCAGAAGATCAATCCATATTTGAGACCCTTGTATGATGCCCTTTATGACATGATGGAGGTTGAAAAAGCAAAATCCCTGATTGAGCAGGACATCATTGAGATTGCGCCCTTAGCGTTCATGCGGGGGCGAACCCTGAACAATGCATTTATCCTCCTGGATGAAGCTCAGAATACGACTTCAGAACAGATGAAAATGTTTCTCACCCGGATCGGCTATGGTTCAAAAACCATTATTACGGGTGATATTACACAAACAGACCTGCCCTTAAAAAAAAAATCCGGCCTTGTTGAAGCCAAATCAATTCTGACAAAAATAAAGGGCATTGAATTCATTTATTTTTCAAAAGATGACGTGGTCCGGCATAAGCTGGTATCCGACATCATTGGCGCTTATGAAAAAAAACAAGAACGAAAATAGCATTGAACAATTAAAGATTTTTTTTCTGACGTCACCCGCGGTTTTATGGCTTCTGCTTTTTATCATCACCCTTGCCTTTACAATTACCCACTACCCGGGGCAGAGCAATCTCTCCTATTCTTACAATATCGGTGATGTGGCAAAAAGGGATATAAAAGCCCCGAAAAATTTTTTTGTAGAGGATAAAGTTGCCACAAATCAAAAAAAGAACGAGGTCAGAGAAGCCGTCAAATCTGTGTATGATTACGATGTCGGGCTCCTGGACCGGATATCGGCCAATATTGACAATGCCATGAAAATTCCCAGGGAGATGTTTACCAAAGCAAATGAGCAGGATCCTGAGCCTACTCTTGCCATTGTGCTGGAGACAAAACCGGCATTTGAAGAAAAACTGGGAATCGAAATCAGCAAAAATGCTTATGCTGTGTTACACAAATATCAGTTTTCCCCCGATATTTCAAATAAGATCAAAACCATTCTTGAAAAAATCCTGATCATCGGGGTTGTAGCCAATAAAGAATTGTTGTTAAAAGAAGAAAACAAAGGGATCATTCTCCAGACCATCGGCACCCATGATGAAAGAACCGTCAATGTACTGAAAACTTTTTACAGCCCGGAACAGGCAAAAGTCATGGTAAGGATCGAGGGACAACCGATCCTGAAGGATATGAATTACAATCTGTCCAGCCTTATCGTCGACCTATGTCAGAGACTGCTGCAACCCAATGTTTCCCTGAACAAAAATGAAACAGAGAAAAGAAGCCTGGACGCAGAAGCCCAGATCAAGCCGATCCTCTACCAGATTGTTGCCGGTGAGATGATTCTCAGGGAAGGCGAACGGGTCGACAAAGTACAACTGGTGAAACTGAACGCCCTCCAGGAACAGGCGGAAGAAAAAAATATTTTTATCTCCAGTACAGGGCTTGCACTGATCACCTTTTTCACTATCCTGACGGTCTACCTCTTTTTTCTAAAAGATCATAAACAATTACGGATTGCCCATAATAAACATATTTTTTTTCTTGCGCTAGGGCTTATCCTTTATCTCACCTTTGCCAAATTTGCCACATATATCGCCCAGTCTGCCAAACCAGATCTATCCTGGGATCTTTCTTCCGTCTCTTTTTTCATGATCATCCCCATGCCGGCAGCCGCCATGGCTACATCCCTCTTCCTCGGGTTTGACATTGCGGTTTTCTTTACATTTGTCCTATCCCTGCTGACAAGCCTTGCCTTTTCCGGTAATCTGGAAGTTTTTATCTTCTTCTTTTTGTCCGGTATTGCAGCTGCATATTGGATAAAAGAACGGCAGGAAAGAAAATATCTCATTCTTGCGGGTTTCAAACTGGCCGTGTTTAATGTTGCTTTAGCACTTTCCCTTTCTTTTTATTCTCTTTCTCAGCAGCCGGACGTTATCATCCTGGCCAAAGAAATGGCATTTGCATTTTGCGGCGGCCTTTTTTCAGTAACTTTCACCATTGGTTTTGCTCCGCTGATTGAAGTCATTTTTGATTATTCAACAGACTCCAAACTGCTCGAATTCTCCAATCTCGATCAGCCCTTAATGAAGCAATTGATGATAGAAGCACCCGGCACTTACAACCACAGTGTCATTGTCGCCACACTGGCTGAAGCGGCTGCATCCGCCATAGATGCCAGTAACCTGAGAGCCAAGGTCATGGGCTATTACCATGACATTGGAAAACTTGATAAAACATTGTATTTCATAGAAAATCAGGCTGATGGGAAAAATAAGCATGACAAGCTCTCCCCCTCCATGTCCGCCCTGATATTAATTCAGCACGTAAAAAAGGGGATAGAACTTGCAAAACAATACAAGCTTGGAGGTGAAATCATTGAAGGCATTACCCAGCACCATGGGACATCCCTTATAAAATATTTCTATCAGAAAAGCCTGAACAGCGGGAATGATACCGTCAAAGAAGAAGATTTCAGATACCCTGGACCCAAACCCCAGACAAGAGAAGCTGCCATTGTCATGCTGGCAGATGTTGTAGAGGCTGCCATCCGGGCACTTGAACGCCCGACACCGGCCAGAATTCAAGGACGCGTAAAAGAACTGATAAATGATATATTTGCCGATGGGCAGCTTGAAGAATGTGAATTGACCTTAAAAGATCTACACCAGATTGCAAAAAGTTTTAACAATATCCTGACCAGCATTTATCACAGCCGTATAGAATATCCGGATAAAACCCAGGAAAAGAAAAAAGAAAAAAATGGCACAGCAAAAGATACTGATCGACAATCAACAAAAAAAGAAGTTCCCAACGGACCAAATCCGCCAAAAGACAAAACAGATCTTAAACGCCTTGGGCTGTAAGACCCATGAGATATCTCTTCTGATTACCGATGATGCACAGGTCCGGGAACTTAACCGGACCTACAGGGGAACTGATAAACCGACCAATGTTCTTTCGTTTCCCATGCAGGAAGGAGAGTTTTCAGATCTGGCATCCGGTCTTCTCGGGGATGTCGTCATCTCCATAGACACTGCCCGGAAAGAAGCAGACGAGGCAGGTATCAGCCTTTCTGAAAGAATATCCCAGCTTTTGATTCACGGCATTCTCCATCTGGTCGGATATGACCATGAAAGAAGCAGGGAAGATGAAAGCTGTATGGAAGATAAAAGCTTTGAATTACTGAAAATTATTGAACCGGATAAGGATTTACCCATATTCTGACTCAGATATTTTTAACAAGGGAGGGAACACCATGGCACAACTGGCTGTAAATGTAGATCATGTGGCAACGCTGCGGGAAGCCCGCGGAATCAACTACCCGGACCCGGTCGGGGCTGCCGTTGCGGCTGAAACGGCAGGGGCGGACGGCATTGTCGTTCATTTAAGGGAAGATCGCCGCCATATAAAGGAAAGGGATGTGAGGCTGCTTCGAAAAATCGTACAGACCAAACTTATCCTGGAAATGGCATCCACCAATGAAATGCTGGGGATTGCACTGGATATCAAGCCTGACTGCGTCACCCTTGTTCCTGAAAAAAGAGAAGAACTGACCACTGAGGGAGGACTCGACCTCATCACCCACCAGGACCACATCAGAGAAGCCGTCACAACTCTAAAAAATGCCGGCATTGCAGTCTGCATCTTTATCGACCCGGATCTGGATCAGATTAAAATTGCCCATAAAATTGATGCAGACATGATCGAAATTCATACCGGCGCCTTTTGTGATGCTTTAACAAAATTACAAAAACAAAGAGAATTTTTACGAATTGTGGATGCTGCCAAAATCGGAACAAAACTGAAGCTGGAAGTCAATGCAGGGCACGGCATCTCATACAATACCATCAAAGCCTTTAAGGGCCTTACGGAAATCAGCGAGTTCAGCATCGGCCACAGCATTGTCTCAAGAGCCGTTCTAACCGGGATGGAACAGGCTGTCAGGGATATGAAACAATTAATATTAGCCCTTTGACATTAGAAAAAAGCATGGTATAGTAAAGCCAAAATCCATTTTGACCAAATAGATTTTCAAATTCCGCCATGACACAAAAAAAGACACTTTTAATTATTGATGATGAGATTTCCATAAGGGAAAGCCTGATGTCTTTTTTTGAAGATGACGGGTATCGTGTCTTTTCTGCTGAAGACGGCGATGAAGGGCTTCAGATCTATTTCAATGAAAAAATAGACCTTGTCCTGACAGACTTAAGAATGCCAAAAAAAGACGGTATCGAACTCATGAGGATCATCCATGCACATGAACCGGATGCCCCCATGATCGTGGTGTCGGGGGCCGGACAAAAAGAAGACATTATCAATGCACTCCGGATGGGGGCCAAAGACTATATCACAAAGCCCATTGGGGATCTTGATAAGATCAGCCACACTGTCGGACAGGTTCTTGAGAATAAACGGTTAAATGATGAAAATAAACAATACCGGACACAGCTTGAAAAAAGCGAGGCCAAATACAGGACCATTACGGAAAATATCGCCGAAGGTGTTTTTACAGTGGATGAAAATGAAAATTTCAGCTATTCCAATCAGGCCTTCTTCACCATGATCGGATATAGCGAGAACGAACTCCTTAAAAAAAACCTGAAAGATGTGTCCACAGAAAAAAGTTTTCAGATCATTCAACAGCAGACCCTTGGCAGAAAAGCAGGCATCATCAGCACCTATGAAATAGAACTGATTGATGCAACGGATAGGACCATCCATGTGGAACTGGCGTGCAGCCCTGTTTTCAGCGATAAAAATATTTATCAGGGCGCCATTGCCGTTGCAAGGGATATCACAAAACTGGTTGAACTCAAAAAAAAATTCCAGAAATTTCTTATCCGGGAAGATGCCGCATCAAAAGGAGTTACCCCCATTTGTGCAAGCTGCAAAAGCATCAGGATGGAAGATGATTCCTGGATACAGGTGGAAGAATATTTCACCCATATCATTTTTTCCCACGGTATCTGCCCGGCCTGCTGTGCCAAGCTGTATCCCGAATTCAACCTGTCCGAACCGGAAACACCCGGTTAATCCCGGCCTTCCACCCACCCCGATTTTTTTATGGCCATGGCAACACCGCATTCGTTGTTGGCATTTACCGTTTCATAAGCCTGCCTTAAGCGCAGCGGCGCATTTTCAACCACATATCCTTTACCGGACCAGGATAGAAGATCCTCGTCATTATAATCATTTCCGATAGAAATAATATCCTGTCGAAGAATCGACAGTTTTTCGGCAAGAAAGGAAGCAGCCTTGGATTTTGATGCATCCTTATGAAAAACCTCGATCCAGACGGATTGATGATCAAGGGGGGAAGTGGCCTGAATCACGCTGAAACCGGGCAGATCCGCTTTTATGGTTTCAAATGAAAAGGATTCTGCCCAAGCCGGGATAACGGCAAGGACCTGAGTTGCCGGACAGGGATCACAGGGATTGTCTACCAGGGGCAAACCGTCTTTAAGACCTGCTGCCAGCCGGGTCTCAAAATCAGGGTTGTAAAGGCCGTGGGATCTGTATAGAAACTCCCGGGTGCGGGGGATTGCCTTATGCACCATATAATCATATTTTTTAAGATCAAAATAGGTCATGATTTTTTTCACACCAGACGGGACTATTGATTTTTGAAAAATGATATTGCGGTCTGGTAACTCCATGATCCCGGCTCCAGTGGAAAAAAGGACATAGTCAATGGGAAATACACCCTGCCCTTTCCCAAGGCCTATGACATCCAATGCCTTTTCCAGGGACTGCATGGAGCGGCCTGTGGCAACCGCCGTAATGATTCCCATCTGTTGAAGCCTCAGAAGGGCTGCCAGATCCCGGGAGGAAATGGTTTTGTTGTCCTGCATCAAAGTTCCGTCAAGATCTGTAATAAAAAGCCTTTTCCCCATCTGCTGAGAAATCCTTTTAAAAAGCGTTTGATTTTACGTCAAACTGTGATACCTTTTTTTCAACAGATTCACAATATTGTTTTAATCATGGGCAAACCTGCATCTCATATACTCACGGCTCTATTCAGGCATTTAAGATCACGCCCGACCATTGAACAGGTCGGCGTTCAACCCTACAGAACCCTTCTTGAAAAAAACACGTTGGCCTTTAAGCCGGATCCATCCATACAGACAGAGCCCGTGATGATAAACTCCATAGAGGCACAATGGCTTTTCCCTGGAAACAAGATGACTCCAAGGGTTATCCTCTATGTCCATGGGGGCGGGTTCATTGCAGGATCAATACTCTCTCACATTGATCTTGCAGCCAGGATCGCTGCTGCCTGTGATGCAAAACTATTGATTTTCAACTACCGGCTGGCTCCTGAACATCCTTTTCCCGAGGGCCTGACCGATGTCAGGAATGTTTATGAATGGCTGACCGCTCAATACAGGGACAGCCATGATATCATCCTTGCAGGAGACTCGGCCGGGGCCGGCCTGGCCCTTTCACTCTTATCAGGACTTTTATCAGACAATTACCTGCTTCCTTCCTGCTCGGTCCTGATTTCACCCTGGATCGACCTTGAATGTAAAAATCCATCCCATTTTGAGAATAAAGAAAAAGACCCCATGCTCAGCATGGATATTCTAAAAAAAACTGCTGCCCTTTATACGGATAGAGACCTGTCGCATCATTTAATCTCACCCGTCAACAATGATTTTTCTGGGATAACGCCCGTACTGATCCAGACCGGAGAAAATGAAATCCTGGTGGATGATTCAAAAATCCTTGCCCAAAATCTGAAAACTGCCGGGGCAACCGTAGAACTTGAAATCTGGGAAGGGATGTTTCATGTCTGGCATTATTTTGCAAAATATCTGCCGGAAGGAAGAGGGGCCATCCGGCAGATCGGCGCATTTGTCCGCAGGCACACCTCTTGATTGCCGGGATAGGGCGCAATCCAAAATATGGTTTCCGGTGACCCGATCCCGGCAATCAAATCATCCTTAGTTTCTTCCTTTTTAAAAATTTCCTGTCTTGCAAATAATTATTTCTTTTTATTCATGGCTTCCAGGAAAAGGCTTTCCATGGTTCCGCCGGATTTTCGGGATGCAATGCCGGCAAACTGTTTCCAGTTGTCCGGATCTTTCTGATCCGGTGATGTCAGCGTGATTCTTCTTTTTTCCTCATCCATTTCCTGGATCATTACGAGGATAGTGTCACCGGGCTTAAGCCGTTCATAGTCCGAAGGATTTGCAGCATGGCTGATATTGGATGAAGGCATAAGGCCCGTTACCCCGGGTTCAAGCATAATGAACAGACCGAATTTTTCCTTTTTCTCAAGCCTGCCCTCATGGGCCGAGCCAGGCTCATACCGGCTCGATGCTCCTGTCCAGGGGTCGCCCAGGGCATCCTTGATACTCAGGGAAACTCTTTTACTGTTCATATCAATGGATTTAATAACTACATGGACGTGGTCTCCCTGCTTTACAACTTCCTCGGGTCTGAGAATTCTTTTGGTATGGCTCATCTCACTGATATGCACCAAACCGTCCACACCCGGTGCAATTTCCACAAAGGCCCCGAAAGTCGTTAGTCTTACCACTTTGCCGGACACCTGGTCACCGACATGGAAATCAGATCCCATCCCATCCCAGGGGTTGGAAGCAGTCTGCTTCATGGAAAGGGAAATCTTGGGGGAACCGGATTCCTTTAAAAATTCAATCTTCAGAAGCTTGACCGCCACAGTATCGTCCACTTGAACGATTTCATCCGGTTTTTCTATCCTGGACCAGGATAATTCAGAGACATGGATCATCCCTTCCACACCCGGAATCAACTCCACAAAAGCGCCGTAAGACATCAGCCGTGTCACCCTGCCCTCAACCGTATCCCCTTCCTTTACCGTATTCAGAAAAACGGCCAGTTTTTCCTTGAGTTCTTCATTTTGCAGGTCTCTTCTGGAGACTACAATGTTTTTCCCGCCTTCCTCATACCGGGAAATCAAAAAACGATAGGTCTTTCCGACATGTTCTTCCTGGTTTTCAACATATTTCATATCCATCTGGCTGACCGGGCAAAAGGCTCGTTTGCCCATAATATCCACACTGAATCCGCCTTTAATCACGCCGGTCACTTTACCTTCAACAGGGGTCCTGCTCCGGGAGGCCTCATTCAGCATGGTTGCCTTGCCTGCGCCGGAAAGTGCTTTGGACAGGATAATTTCGCTCTCATTTTGGGACACGACATAAAGTTTCAGCCTGTCACCGACTTTATAGGGCAATTCTCCGTTTGCATCCAGAAGTTCGGCTTTATCCACAACCCCGTCGCTTTTGGTCCCGGTATCTATATATATACCGGCAGTGCCGATGGAAATAATCCTGCCGTCCACCAGGTCCCCCTGGTTAAGCTCTTTTCCCATCCCGGCATCATATGATTCAAAAAGCTTTGCAAAACTCATTTCATCCTGATCTTCAATTTCATTGTCATCCTTCGGATCCGTCATTTTCATTCTCCTGAACACGGGTTATTATCCTCTAAGCACCAGCCTTTCTCCGCCAAAGTGTAACCCTTTAATCCCGCTGCCATAGAAAATAATGATAAAATTGGACATTATGGGCCCTTCAAGCCTAAAAAATCAAGGGAAAAGGTTTTTTTTTAAGGGAAAAGGCAGTATGATAAATTAAACAATTTCTCAGGAATTTTTGCAATGGAAATCATAGAACCGAAAAAAACAACAGAACCTCTTTCACCTGAAAGAATCCAGGAAAAGGCCGATATCCTGGAAACCAACCTGTTTAAATCCATTTCCCATCAGACCGATCTTTCAAAGATGCAGATCCGGATCGACCGGGCAACGTTTCCGAATGTCGTTATTATTAAAGCACTGCTGCACCTGATGCCCAGATTCAATGTAAAGCCGCAGGACTTTCTTCTCGAACTCAGGGATCTTGTGCAAAAGGATATACCAAAGGATAAAAAGGAAATTATTGAAAAAGAACTCAGCCCTGTTGAAGAAACTCATTTTGATGATTTAAGTGTTGCAACCCGGAGGTTTGAGGCGGCTGCCTCTTCAAATGAGATAGAAATCACGATCAACGGGATTCCTGAAATTAAAACCCGTCATGGTGAAATTGCAAAATCTTATTTCAATCATGAAGAAAGTCCGGGCCGGCTCCTGAAAGACGGGGTGATCAATTTCAGGGAAATTAATAAATACCCTGTTGTCAATGCAGGGGACAACCTTTTTTATATTACTTGTGAAAAGCAGGGAAGACCAGGCCTTTCCTTTGACGGTAAAATAATCCAGGTTGAAGAGGCAAAACCCTTTATCCTCCAAATCGGCACAACCATAAAGGAAATCAGTGATCAAGACGAATCGGGAAATATGAGGGGCTATTTTCTCCAGGCCTTGAAAACCGGGGTCATTGTGATCGGCAGGAATGAACACCACGTGATCCAAAGCATTGATATCAGTGAAGACATAGAAATCAAAAAGCTCGATTATTCTGTTGGAAACATCGGCACCCAGTATACCTGCCCGATTCAGATGAAAGTGGGTGAAATCTGCAACGGATTTAAAATCAGGGTTAACGGAAAGGTTGAAGCCCTTGTTTTGAACGGAGGGGAAATCACTACCAACAATGAGGCATGGATCAAAATAGCCCAATCCGGGAGCCATATCGTGGCATTGAAGAATGTCCATATCGATTCGGCAACCCGGTCAATCATCATATCTGAACAGGGGACTGTGGCGATTGCCAGGGAACTGATAGATTCAAAGGTTTTTGCCCCGAAAATAGTATTTGAAAAAAGCAGGGGCCTTATTACTCATAACTACCTGGAAGCTGAACATCTATCCCTTAACGGTTTATATTTTTCAGGTGAAAATACGATCTATTTCGGAAAAGCCCCTTTTGCTGAAAAAGACGAGATGATCAAATCCCGTGAACATAAAAAGGCTGACAAACTGAAATATATCAATACGGAAAAACTGCTCATGGGAAAACTGCAACTGGAACTGAAACGGCTGGCAAAATTAAGTTTTGCCGATCAGGACCTTGTAAAATATATCAAACCCATTATCGTGGCCACAAAGACCATGGACTATGAAATCATCAACAGGGAAATGGATTTGATCGAAAAAAGAAACCGCAGCCAGGTGGTCACTAATGTCAGAAAACTGTTTGAAGCGCTTGAAAAAATTCCCCAGAGTATCCAGGCTTGTGAACAGATGATATCCGAAGCTGATAAAAGCCTTGATCAGCTTAACAAAAGGATGGCTGTCATGAAGCTTTCCATTGAGGGGTATTTGCGGCGGGCCGCCAGCCTGAAAATTTTCTGCGGACTTAAGGATGAGACTAAAATTGTTGAACCCGATATCATTATGGAATCCTATGATATGGAAAATAAATATTTCAAGATCACCGGGACCTATTCCGGTGTGAACGGTTTTGAATTTGTCCGCTGACTATAAACAAGCTCTTTTGGCTGTTGCTCCATATGCCGGATGAATAAACCCGTACCCTCATATTACAGGTTTTCAACCATAAAATGCAGCCGGTTTCTGATATTGGCTTCGCTCATGCCTGCATCAAAATCCAAGAAATAAAGGTTCATTTCAGGATAAAGGGTTTTGATCTTTTTTTCCATTCCCTTTGAAACAATATGATTGGCAATGCAGCCAAAGGGCTGGACGCTGATGACATGGCCAATCCCCTGTTCTGCAAAAACTGAGATTTCACCCGGGATCAACCAGCCTTCACCAAACTGATGGGTCATGGACAGAACATCCGATGCCTTTTTTGCAATCTGCCTGATATCATCAAAGCCTAACCCGTATCTGAATTTTGAAAACAGGGTATTTATTTTTTTTTGACAGGAATTCACCCCCCATTCAATGGCCATTCCAATAAGATCGGTGAGTTTTCTTTTCCTGATACCAGCCTTGATATTTTCTTTATAATTGACCAGATCCTGGATAAAATAATCGATAATGGGAGGAATGACAGGCTCAATACCCTGCCTGATCAGCCAGTGAACTATATCCTGGTTTGCAAACCCGCTGTATTTGGCATAAATCTCACCCACGATGCCCATTTTGGGATAGTCTTTGCTATGAACCGGTATCTCATTAAAATCATCAACCGCTTTTTCCAGTAATTTATAAATCCCTGCATAATTACTGCCGGCGATACTGGCTGCAATTTTTTCCATATAATGCTGCCTCAGTTTCAGACTTTGGCCCTTATTTTTTTCCCGGGTGGCCACCGCATAATACATTTTTGCAATACAGTCGGCAAACATAGTCGTGAGAAGAAGAAGCCTTGTCTTTAAAAGCCAGTTGATATGGAATCCGGGCTGATCAACCAATCCCCCGGAAGCGGTTACACAAATAATGGGAATATCATCAAACCCAGCGCCGATCATGGCTTTTCTGATCAGAGAAAGATAATTGGACGCCCGGCACTGCCCCCCGGTCTGGGTAATGCCCACAGCTATCTTTTTATGGTCATAGGAATGGGTCTTCAATGCCTTAATTATATCCCCTACCACAATGGTGCCAGGATAGCAGATGTCGTTACTGGCATATTGCAGTCCAAGATCCACAGACCTTCGATCGGGTTTCGGCAGGATGTGAAATTCATACCCGGCATTTTTGAAAATAGCCGGCAGATAAGCTGAATAATCTTCAGCAAAAAACGGGGCCAGGATGGTTCTTTTCCTGTCTTCCCCGGCAAATTTCAAAAACGGCTTTCTCTGCCTTAAAACCCCGGGGCTTCCAGGTTTCCGAAGCTTTAAGGATTCCACCAGGGATCTCAGTCTCAGCCTGACCGACCCCGGGCTTGAAATTTCATCCACTTTGATCAGGGTATGATTTTTGCCCCTGGTTTTCAGGATTTCCCTGACTTCATCAATCACCACGGCGTCCGGTCCGCATCCAAACGAATTGAGCTGAACCAGTTGAACATGGTCAGGATTTTGAGCCACCCATGCTGCCGCGTTGTAAATCCGGTTGGGATAGGCCCACTGGGTAACCACCTGAACATCCTTAAGAGAATTGCCATCCACAGGCAGGGCATCCTCTGTAATGATATCCGCCCCTAAACCGGTGAGGATTTCCGGGATTTTGTGGTTGATAAGACTATCTGCATGATAGGGTCTGCCTGCCAAAACAATGAGAAGGGAATTCTCCCGGTTTGCTTTATCAATGATCCGGGATGCCTTCTCCCGGATCATTTCCCAAAGTTTTTCCCGGGCGGCAAGGGCAGACTCAAAGGCTTTATCGATAATTGTCCGTTCAATTTTAAACCGCTTAAGATAGGCAATACAGGTCTTTCTTAAAAGATCCCGGTCATTAAAGGCAATGACGGGTCTGTCCAGGGGAATGTGACACCGTGTTTCAGGGGGGACGGCGCTTTCGATGACATCGGCATAACCCGATACAATGGGGCAGTTATAGGAGTTCACGGCTTTTTCAAAATCATTATGTTCAAACATCACCATGGGGTAGAAAATCCTGTCTACTCCTTTTTCAACCAGATCGGCAATATGACCGTGAACCAGTTTGGCCGGAAAACAGATATTATCGGACATGACGGTCCCCATGCCTTTTTCGTTCATCTTGACAGTGGATGGTGAAGACAGGGTGATATTGATCCCGCAGCCGGTGAACAGCGTGTGCCAGAATGCAAAATTATCAAAAAAATTAAGACATCTCGGTATCCCGAGGGTCATCAGGGGATTTTGATGGGGGGAAAGATCCCGGTTGAATATCAGATCGGCTTTATATTTTACAAAATCAAACCCCTGTTTCAGCTTCTTTCCTTCTACCGAATAATATTTTTCACATTTATTCCCGGAAAAAAAGGACCGGCCGTTGGGAAAATCAAACCGTGTCACCCTGCAGGTGTTTTCGCACCCCTTGCAGGGCAGGTGACCGGTCTGATAGGCCTCGACCGCTTCAAGATCCGAAAGCTTGGGGAAACCGGTCCGGGCTGAAGAATTCTCAAGGGCAAAAAGTGAGGCCCCAAAGGCGCCCATAAGTTCAGGGATATCGGAAACCCTTACCTTTTTTCCTGTCATCTGCTCCAGGGCACGGACAATGGAAGGATTCTTAAAGGTACCGCCCTGCAATACAATGTGATCTCCCATTTCCGACATGGTGTGAAGTTTCAAAACTTTGAACAGGCAGTTTTTAACTACAGCATAGGACAATCCTGCACTGATATCTTCAATGGCGGCATTTTCCCTTAAGGATTGTTTAATTTTGGAATTCATGAAAACCGTGCACCGGGTACCGAGATCGCAGGGTGCAAAAGCCCGGCAGGCAAGGACTCCGAATTCCCTGACAGAATAGTTCAAAGATCCGGCAAGGGCTTCCAGGAAGGACCCGCACCCGGAAGAACAGGCTTCGTTCAGTTCAACCCGGTGGACAATACCCTGATCAATAAAAACAGCTTTCATGTCCTGACCGCCGATATCAAGGATAAAAGATACTTCAGGATCAATATCCCTTGCCGCCAGGGTGTGGGCCATGGTTTCAACAATTCCGTGATCCATGTTAAAGGCCGCCCGGATCAGGTCTTCCCCATATCCTGTGACTGCGCTTTGTCTTATTTTCAAACCGGGATTTTCGAGGGCCAGAAGTGCCCTGAATTCAATAAGGCCCTTAAGAGCAGCCTTTATGGGGTCCCCATTATTGTTACAGTAATAGGAAAACAAAACCTCCCTGTTTTTACCAATCACCATGATTTTTGTGGTTGTGGAGCCTGAGTCGATTCCCAGATAACATTCGTCGTCGTGATACTCTGAAATAAGGCAGGTTTGAACAGGAACGGTTCCCCTCTCTTTTTTCCATTCGGCAAAATGCCGGGGACTTAAAAAAAGAGGTTCCAGCCTGTCTCTGGTCTCTGAAATGTTTAAACTGTCTTCATCCAGTTTTTGAATCACCTCACTGACCCGGATCTTCGGTACCTGATGCCTGTCAAACAAAGCAGCCCCCATGGCCGGGATAAGTTCGGATCTGCCGGGCAGGACCACATCGGATAATGAGAACTGAAGGACTTTTAAAAAGGTATTCACAAGTTCGGGAAGAAAGGCTAAGACGCCTCCGCACAAAAGCATCTTCGGTTTTATGGCAACTCCCCTGGCAAGCGAATTGATACATTGAACCGCTACTGCATGGAAAACGGAAGCTGCAATATCTTTTTGAGGAATATTCCGGCTGAGCATATTCTGAACATCGGTTTTTGCAAACACCCCGCACCGGGATGCCACCGGATAAATATGGTCGTGGGATCGAACCAGATCATTGAATTGAAAGGCTGTGATATTCAAGAGAGTGGCCATCTGGTCAATGAAACTGCCTGTTCCGCCGGCGCAACTGCCGTTCATCCGGATATCCGGCAGCCTGCCCGGCTCAAAAAAAATCACCTTGGAATCCTCACCCCCTATATCCATGGCACATCTTACATCCGGATACTGTCGTTTTATAATTTCATGGGCCGCGATCACTTCCTGGACAAAAGGGAGATCCAGCCGGTTTGAAACACCCAGACCGGCTGATCCTGTGAGTTTCAGCTCAAGGAGGCAGTCTCCCTTTTGCTCCAGAATCTGCCTGAAAAATGATGCAGCCGCCTCATTGATTCTGGCATGGTGCCGCTGATAATCGGAAAAAACAAGGGAATCGTGAGAATCCAGAAGAGCAATTTTTGCAGTGGTGGAACCGATATCCAGACCTGCTTTGTAAACTGTTGCCTGAGCCATTCTGCCTGAAACTCCAAAATACCTTCCGGCTATTCTTACCGGGAAAAAAAAGACATTTTGATTGAGTCTGAATGTATCAGGTTTGTTACAAAATTCAACTGGTTTTTATGGCATAAGGTGTTTTATGGGAGCCCGGTCACTATCCTTTAAGAAGGCAGGCTGTAATTCTTAAGACTGAGATAGGCTTTCTCAAAAGCTTCAAAAGCCTGTGTGCTGCCGTCAAAATGATTTGTCTTTCCCATATCCTCAAGGGCTCCGGCCGCCCTTGATAACTCATCGGCTGTCAGGTTGGCTGATCCTCCTTTGATGGAATGAGCTTCCTGTCTCAAAGTATCTGCATCTTTTGAAACAACTGCCTGTTGGATTTTTGGAATCTGCTCTCCTACTTTCCTGATAAATTCAACCAAAACTTCCATCAAAAAATCCTTATCACCTTCAAACTCTTTTAAAGCCTTTTCAAAATGGATGGGTTCATTTTCACAAAGGATGTTTTTTATTTCCGGCGGTTTAGAGTCCCCTGAAGGGAGGATATTGTTTTTCCCGGTTTTTGCAATGGTCCATTTGTCTGCCATGGCAATGAGATCCTGTCGCCTTAAGGGTTTGGATATATAATCATCCATGCCGGCCTGGAAACATTTATCCCTGATCCCGGATACGGCATGGGCCGTCATGGCAATAATAGGTATCCTGTTTTTCCGGGCACCCGGGCCGGCCATCTGTTTTTCAAGTTCCCGTATCCTCTGTGAGGCCTCATACCCATCCATGACCGGCATCTGGATATCCATGAGGATCAAATCAAATTTTCCGGTTTTAAACATATTTACTGCTTCTTTGCCGTTTTGGGCCAGGACCATGTTAAACCCTGCCTGGGTAATGTTTTTTTCTGCAATTTTCTGGTTGGTAGGATAATCTTCAACCAGGAGTATCCACAGCATTTTTCTTTGTTCGTCCGCAATGGAATGTCTTGTGACAACCTCTTTCTTATCTTCTGCCGGTTTTTCGATCAAACCGAGAACCGAGCCGATTGTCAGTTTCAGTTCATTTTTCCTGACCGGCTTTGACAAATAGCCCTGTATTCCGATTTCTCTGCATATAAGGCTATCCCCGGCCCTTCCCATGGAGGACAGGATAATAATCGGGATACAATCAAGATCCTTATTTTCCCGGATGGCCCTGGCGAGTCCAAATCCATCCATACCGGGCATCTGCAAATCCATTAAAATAAGATCTACATTGCCCCCGGGGTCAGGTTCTCCAAGGATTTCAAGCGCCTCTTCCCCATTTTGGGCACCAACCGGCAAACAGCCAAAAAATTCAAGGTATCTTAAAAAGATATAGCGGTTGGTCGGATTATCATCAACGATTAAAACTTTCAAATCCTTTAAATCCACATTAAATGCCTTTGACTCAGGAGAATCCGCTACATGCTGCAACCTGAAACAGACGGTAAACCAAAAGTTACTTCCAATTCCAGGTTCGCTTTCGATTCCGATTTCACCCCCCATAAGCTCAACAAGCTGTTTTGATATTGTGGTGCCAAGCCCTGTCCCTCCATATTCCCGGGTTGTTGATCCGTCTGCCTGGGAAAAACTCTCAAAAATTTCAACCTGTTTTTCTTTTGGGATCCCGATACCTGTATCTTTGACTGAAAATTTCAAAAAAATCTTGTCCTGTTCCTGACTGAATTTCTCACCTTTAATGAAAATTTCACCTTCATGGGTAAATTTCAATGCATTACCCACAAGATTCATCAAAATCTGGCGCAATCGCCCGGGATCTCCCATCACCAGGGCCGGGACATCCGGCGCAAGATAGGAAATCAGTTCAAGTCCTTTTTTTTCAGCTCTTATGGCAAGGGAGGAGGCAAGATTCTCAAGGGTATTATAAAGGTTGAAAGGGATCTCTTCAAGTTCGAGCTTGCCGGCTTCTATCTTGGAAAAATCCAGTACATCATTGATGATCCCTAAAAGTGCATCCGCTTCATTGGAAATGGTCTTCAAATAGCTTTGCTGTTGATCATCAAGGCTTGAATCCATCATGAGTTCAGCCATACCGATGACCCCGTTGATGGGGGTCCGGATCTCATGGCTCATATTGGCAAGAAATTCGCTTTTTGCCCGGGTTGCCTGCTCTGCCTGGTCCCTGGCCTTGCTCAGATCTTCTTCCGCCTTGACCCGCGGGGTAATGTCGGTGATAAATGCAAATGAGCTCTGGATATCGTTCTTTTCATCATAGATCAAGGTCGTATCAAGAGCGGTATAGACCTTTTCCCCATTTTTTCTAATCCAGGTCAGCTCATATTTACGGTAATGGGAAGAGGTCTGTTTTGAATACTGTTCCCTGAGTATTTCCGAACCTGCTTGATCAAGGAAATCAGTAGGGGGCCTTCCAATGATTTCATGCTCGTCATACCCGGTCATCCGGCAGACAGCCTGGTTTACATCAGTTGTGACCAGGTCTTTTCCAAGCTGCCAGTATCCAATCGATGTTGTTTCTATGAGCCGCCTGTATTTTTCTTCCCTGATTTTCAGGTTGTCCAGGGCCTGCTTTCTTTCTATGGCAACGGCAATCTGGCTGGAAACAGCGATGAGAATGTCAAGATCTCTTTTTGTAAAATAATCAGGCTCAGAATAGCTATAGGCACAGATCAGGCCCATGATCCGGTCCTGGATCAAAAGCGGGACACCCAGCCAGACAAGCGGGGTATTTCCCATGATGGAGTCTTTCCCTTTTCGCAGCATCAGCATTTCCGTGGTCAAAAACAGAGGTTTTCTTCCGAAAATCACCTCGCTGGAAAGGGATTTTAACCTGGAGACGTCCCTTATTTCCTTAATCCCTTCATTGTATTCATCCACTTCATATGCAATATGGATCATGTCTTCTTTTTCAGTATAGATACCAATGTAAAAATTGGACAGTTCCATGATCCCGTTAAGGCTTTTATGCATTGATACATATAGTTCATCAAGACTCAGAGTGGTGGTGACGGCATTGGAAATTTCAAAAAGCGCTGCATTGATTTTTTCAGCATAATTTCTTTCATTGGCCTCCACATTAAGGTCAATGTTTGCTTTTTTAAGCTGGGAAGTCCTTTTCTCGACCATCTTCTCAAGGTTGTCCCTGTGAAGTGCAAGCTCATCCTCAAGGGCTTTTTTTTCTGTCCTATCCCTTAAAAGCCCCATGAATCCGATGACCTGATGATTAAAATCCTTTTTCAGGGAAACAGATACTTCACAATAAAGCCGCCGGCCGTTTTTATGGATAAGTTCGCATCCGAATTCTTTTTCAGGTTTGTGTGTAGAATATACAAGACTGAATATATTCATGATATTTGCAACAGATTCTTTTGCCACAAACCGGGTATAATTCATCCCGATCAGCTCTTCAGCCGGATAGCCTAAAAGCATTGGAAAAACTTTATTAAAAAAAACAAAATTCCCCTTGAGGTCAACTTCATAATAGGCATCTTCAATGTTTTCCAGAATGGTTCTGTATTTTTCTTCGCTCTGTCTTAAATGCTGTTCCGCCCTGGCCCGTTCTTCAAAAGTGTTGTCCAGATCTTCCTTAACGATATTCAAGGCCAAAAATACTTCTTTAAAGGGATGGTCTTCGCTGATTTTATCGGAAGGAGTCCCCTTTTCATCCCAGTTCAACGACCCGATATGTTTCAGCAGTTCATCCCTGAGTTCATCGTGGTTGACGGGCTCGCCCGTTCTTTTTGACTGGATATCCGGAAGAGCGGCAGAGACGCTTCTTTCTTTTTCAATATTTTTTAAGGCCTGGGTCAGATTATCGGCAACAATGACCTTAAACGGGGCCAGCATGCGGCTCATATTGATTACGGTTTTCATCAGGGTGTTCACCCCAAAGACAATGGTGAGCCTGCAAGGGATCTTTTTATTAAATTCGACCAGCCTTTTTCTATATAGCTGTCTTGCTTTCCAGGTGGCGCTTTCCAATTTTTCCCAGTTCATTATCTTGAAGTATCCGGGTTTTTGTAAGAGCCCGGCCTCATTGATCACTTTTTCATGAAGCGCAAAAAACTTATCGATAAAATCTTCTTTTATAATACCGTAGGCATTGCTGTAAAGGATATCGTCACCGATCAGCTCAAACCCTATACCATAATCGCCAAAGTCGATTTGCCAGTCTTCCCTGGAATATCGCTTCCTTCCCTCTTCCGGAAGCCCTGTCGGGATTCCTTTTGAATTAAGCACTTCAATGGCAGTGGTGACGGCAGTTTTATAATCATCCACTGCTTTCACGGGTATGGCGGGTTTTTTTAAAAGAATGCCCACATTATAAACGTTTTTTAAGATCATGGGAGCGTTAAACAGCCAGAACCCGGACAGCCACCCTGTATCAACCTCTTTTAAAAACAGCTTGGAGTATTGTATCCGGACTTCCCTTGACGGGATCCCGGTGACCCGGCTGTTATCCCGTATTTCAACATAATGCCTGCCCAAAAGCCCGGCGGCTTCGATATATTTTTCACGTATTGCATAAAACGCCGTTATCCCCTCAGGGCTTAGGGAACCTTTGGGGGCGGTATATAAAATTCTTTTTCCGATCAGGGAAAAGGTCGAATAATAATTATAGCCAAGGGAAACCTCTTCCCATTCAGGATCTTTTTTAACCGGGAGTCCGGTCACAGGGCATACAGTTTCTGAGTTAAAACCGTTTTTTTCCATAGCGTGATGAAATCTTAAATATCTCAATTTCCAGTCAATAAATGAACATGGAAATAAATTATATTGTCGAAACTCTTTTTTTTTATGATGTATAGTCCGGATTAAAGAAAATAAATCAAAAAAGGAATCACATCGGTATGGATACTAACCTGATCGAAAAAAAAAATCAAATTATAAAATCTGAAAAGACCGCCGTCTTTAATGATTTGTGTCCATTTTTGCAGACTATGAACTAGGTCAGGCCCGGTTCACGGCATTTGGAAAAAGAAAGGAATCCGTAAGCCCTGATTTTGAAATTTCTTTTGCATATCTGCTGTGGATGAAAACCGGTATCCCGTCTTTGACGATAAGGACAATCTTATTCAATGCCCCGATATTTTCCAGGGGGTTTCCTTCCACGGCAATAAAGTCTGCAAATTTGCCTGTCTCAAGTGAGCCGATCCGGTCATGGAGATTCAAAAGTTCGGCATTTGTCAATGTCGCTGCACAGATTGACTCGGCAGGGGTCAGTCCTACCCTTGTCAGTGCTTCAATTTCCCTGATAATAGATCCATGGGGGTGCCAGGGTCCCCCTGAATCGGTCCCGGCGCAAATCTTCACACCATGGGCCTTTGCAATCATGACTGCTTTCTCACTCGCTTCCACCACCTGAGCGGTTTTCCTCCGGATGAAGTCCATTGTTGCCGGATCGTTCTGGTGGCTGTGCATGGCCTGGTATACTGACAACGTCGGAACAAGAAAAGTTCCAAGCGAGGCCATGCGCTCGGCCAGCTCCTGGGTAAGAAAACTGCCGTGCTCGATTGAATCGATTCCTGCATCCAGGCAGATTTCAATTCCTTTTGCAGGGTATACGTGTGCAGCCACTTTTTTTCCTGTTTTATGAGCCTCCCGGACGATTGCAGAAAGCTCATCCCCGTCAAGCTGGAGAGAGCCGATTTCCTCCCCGTGCCCGTAAATTCCTCCTGAAGCAGCCACTTTTAAAAAATCCACACCTGCCTTGATCAATTCCCGTGCAGCCTTGCGGGCCTCTCCTGGACCGTCCGCCTCTCTTGAAATCGTGTTTACATGCCCTCCGGTCATGGTAATCAGCGTACCGGCAGAAATGATTCTTGGCCCTGGAATCAACCCCATCAGCAATGCATCGCGAAGCGCCAGAATCATCTTAGTCGGGCTGCCGGTTTCTCTGCACGTTGTGATTCCGCCGCAGATGGCTTTAAGGGCATGGTTGGCCATTCGCAGCATGGTTATCTCCCTGGTTTCAGCCCGCCGGGTTGAATCAGGATCAGCGTTTTCCCCGGTCCACATAAGATGAAGGTGAGCATCAATCAGTCCCGGAAGCAATGTGGTTTTACCCAGGTCAACTATGGGTAATCCTTTTGGTATGTCTGTCCGAACCGAGCTGATTTTATTGCCGTCAACGATTACAGAGGCATTCGAGACAGTCTGTGTGCCGGGTATTGTAATTAGGGTTTCACCTTTATAAGCGATTTTCATTTTTAAGGACTTCCTTTATAATTTTTTTATTGAATTTGTTTTATGAATTCCAGTACCTTGTTTTTAACCTAATTTGACAGCACTCCCGGTAACCAGGTGATGATTTCAGGGAAAACCATTACAAGAACAAGAACAAGCAATTGCAAACAGACAAACGGTATAGCCGCTTTATATATTTCCCTGGTCGTGATTCCTTTGCCCTGGGTTATGCCGCGCATGACAAACAGGTTTATGCCGAACGGCGGCGTAAGATAGGCCATTTCAGTATTCACAGCATATAAAAGACCAAGCCACAGAAGGTCAATCCCAAGGAAATTGGCAACAGGGATAAACAATGGTGCTGTAACCATCAATATGGAAATGGCATCCATCAGACAGCCCAATACTATCCAGACTGCCTGAATAAGGCAGAGAATCACCCATTTGCTGACAGGCCAGCTCTTGATGATGTTCTGGATTAACTCCGAAGCACCGATTCCCTGGTAGACAGTAGCAAAGCATCCGGCTCCGAAGATGACCCACATGACCATGGAAACGGTTTTCAGGCTGTCGAATGCCACATCTTTAAGGATTTTACCATTCAGCCTGCGATATATTGCAGCCGAAATGATGGCGCCCAGAGCACCCACGGAAGCAGCTTCGGTAGGAGTAGCAATACCAAAGAACAATGATCCCAGAACGCCGGAGACAATGAGAACAGGAAGAAGAATACCTCTTAAGGCAAAAAATTTTTCCTTCCAGGAAGCTCTCTCTTCTATTGGTAAGGCAGGGCCTAAATCCGGATTCAAAAAACACCGGACGAGTATGTATACAATGAAGACAAAGGCCAGTAAGAGCCCTGGAAAAATACCGCCCAGGAACAGTTTACCAATTGATTGACCTGAAAGCAGGGAATAGACGATCAATACGACACTGGGCGGGATCAAGGGCCCTAATGCGCCTCCAGCCATAATACACCCCATGGAAAGTTGTGTGTCATAGTTACGGCGCTGCATGGCAGGCAACCCGATGATTCCCATCATCAGAACCCCTGTGGTGCTGATCCCGCTCATTGCCGCCACAATAGTACAGGCGATGACGGTCCCGGCAGCCAGCCCCCCTTTTAACCCGCCCATCCAGGAATGCATAACACCGTACAGATCTTCCGCTATTCCCGATTTTTCCAGCATAAAGGCCATGAAAACAAACAGGGGGACGGCAACCAGCAGGTTTGCCCGGAGCAGATCGCTTGCTGCAATTGCCACAACATTGATAGATTCAGGCCCCCAGAGGGCAAAGCCAAAGAGCAGGGAAATGCCCCCTAAAACAAAGGCGACAGGAAGCCCGGACGCGAGCAGCACCATCATGGAAACAAACATCAGCAGGGTTGCAAATTCAATACTCATTTATTTTCCACCCTTTCATTATTTGAAGATAATTCCCGGCCCGTAAAAACGATATACAGGTCATTCACGGTTTTTGTCAGGCCCTGGAGCAGCATCAGAAAAGCGGCTAAGGGAATGCAGAATTTCACGGGCCAGATATAGGGTTCCCACACAGTCGAAGAACGTTCGAGATTTAAAAAAGAGGCCCACGCAAATTTGCTGCTTTGCAATAGCAATGCACCGCAGAAAAGGTAGAACAGCAGCCATGTAAAAAGATCCATCACAGCCCGGGAACGTAAGGAAAGCCTGACATAAAAAACATCCACGTTGATGTGTGCATTACACCGCAGGGTGTATGCTCCGCCCAGCAGGAAAAACACTGCATAAAAAAGCGCACTCAACTCATGTGCCCAAATTGTCGGCCGGTCGAATAAATAACGCATTGCCACTTCATAGATAAGAACTGCTATCATCGGATACAAAAGAAAACTGACGGCTTTGCCGGTTCTGTCATTTATATAATTGATAAAAAATATGATTTTTTTTATTTGCAGCATTTAAATACCCTTTCATCGACCCGCCATAGCCCGGATACCTTTGATCCGGGCTATGGCGGTATGCCTTTGGATTTGTTTTTAATTATATCCTTTGGTCTTCATATAATTCTGTAAAATTTCCATACCCTCGGCACAACGCTTGCACTTTTTAGAAATTTCAGGAATGAATGTCATGCCGACATCCTTAACCTTTTTGACTTCACTGTCCGGCCAGGTGATCAAAGTCGCTTTAAGGTTTGGAAGATCCTGGATCATCTGCTCGTGCTCCCACCAGGTTCTCTGCTGGGTATCGATGGCAAAGACCTTAAATTCCTGCTGAACAATCGCTTTTAAGTCATCCGGCAGTGCTTCCCAGGACTTCTGAGACGCCATGACACCCATGGACCATACCGGTGCGAAGCCGGGCAGGTAATAATAAGGAGCAACTTCGTAATACTTGAATCGTTTGTAATAGCTGCCGGCAGTCATGGAACCGTCAATGACACCCTGTGCCATAGCCGTATAAACCTCTTCATGCGGGATCATGGTGGGTGAGGCACCGAGTTTTGCAAGGGTTTTGGCATAATATCCGTATCCCCTGACTTTAAACCCTTTTAAATCGTCCACCCCTTGCATCGGTTTCTTGCTCCAGAACGTATTCGGTTCCGTGTAAAACATACTCCCCACATAATAAACCCCATGTTCTTTGTAACCTTCCCGGATCAGGTCGTCGAGGCCTCCATACCAATATACCTGGATAGCATCCTGCAAGGTTCGGAGCATGTTCGGAGGCAAGGTAACAAGATCGATATTCGCCTCCGGAACAATGCCGGTATAATAAACGGAGCTGGTATAGGCGATATCCACCATGCCAATGTTTAATGCCTTTACCAATTCCAAAGAAGGAGCCAATTGGCCAGCCGTATATAGCGTGATTT
>MGTJ01000119.1:40103-42034 GCA_001799395.1 Desulfobacterales bacterium RIFOXYA12_FULL_46_15
CTTTCTGCGTAACCTGGGGGCCGATCAACGATGGCGGGTCAATCGATTGCATCCGCCATTTGATCACTTTAGGTGCCTCCTCTGCGTTGACATTGCCGGGAGTGACCCCCAAAGCAAGCCCGGTAAAAATCATCATGAGCAACAGAATGAAAATTTTTTTTGTTTCTGACTGTTGATGCATCATTTGTTTTCTCCTTCCTGATGTTAAGGTTTAATATTGACAAGCAGCAACTATCCATATACCTTGTTTTCGTTTTTACGATAAAGGATAGAGACCAATATATCAATCACCTGATCGGATGAAATTTCCTAACCCATAAAGGTAAATTCCGGTGGATACTCCTTCTCTTTCAAAATTATTGATTCACAGGCTTCCTGACTTAGTAGCCATAATCGATAGATTGATCCGCCAGACCCCCCTGTCCCATTACCAGATATCTGTCCTTGAAACCGAATCAGGAATGAAACGGCTGCATGCCTGGTGTGAAAAACTGATTAAAAGCCTGGAAGAAGGCCCCCTGGAATTTTATGAATATCAGAGACAGATTAGTATCGAGAGAGCTGAACAAGGATTTCAACTGGATGGTGCTTCCCAGTTTTACGGTGCTTTTTTACAAGCTGTATGGGAGGTCTGCCGGAGCCGAACAGATACTGAATATTGCAGGGCAAGCCGGATTCAAACTGATTCCGAACTGGAAAAACTCCAACAGACCTGTCTTCAGGGCCTCAATGTGTTTTCCAATACCTATCTTAAGACCCGTGAGGTTCAGCTTGATGAAAGCCTGTCCTATCTTGATAATCTCCACCAGTACACCCATGACATCATTGCCCGGCAATCCTTTGGTGAAATTTCATCCCTTCTGCTCACAAATGCAAGCCGTCTTTTTAATGTGCAAGGATGCAGCCTGTTGATCCGGCATGGAAAAATTTCCAAATTTTTTAATCATCCTTTACCCAAAGTGCCGGCCAATATCTCAAAATTTTTAAAATCGGTCATAAAAACCGGTAATCCCGCATTTTTTTTAAAAAATACAGCACCTGCCGTATGTCTGGATGATGATCCTTTGAAATCGCAAATCTGCCTGCCGATTCGTTCGCATTCTGCCTGTTACGGGGCTTTTGCCCTGTATTCAGGGCAAAGGGGATTCAAATTCACTTCAAAACAACTCGGAATACTGAACCAAATGCTTTATATCACGGCTGTGGCAATCGAAAACGGGTTGATGATCCATGAAATCAAAGTCAACCGTAAGGAACTGCAGGCCCTGACCGGCAAAATAATGACCTTGCAGGAAGAGGAAAGAAAACGGATTGCAACCGATATCCATGACACGATTGCGCAAACCCTGACCGGTGTCGGTTACCAGATGCAGTACTGCAAAGAACTCATCCGTCATGACCAGCATGAATTGCTCAACAATATTGACGGAGTACTTCGGTCGGTGGACCGGGCCATTAACCAATCCCGGGAATTGATTTCAAACTTGAGGCCCGGCCTGATCGATACGGTAGGGCTCATCCCGGCCCTTCATCAACTGTTTGACCAGTTTACCCAGGAAACAGGCATAAAGATCGGGCGTATGATGCCGGATGAGGTCATTATTCCGCCGGATAGCAGTATCTGCATCTATCGGGTGCTTCAGTCCGCGCTTTCCAACATTTTCCGGCATGCAGATGTAAAAAAAGCCATAGTGAAACTTACGGTAAAAGGGAAATTTGTACAACTGACAATTTCAGACCAGGGGAAAGGCTTTGATCCTTTTGAGGGATGGAGTTCGTTTAAGAATCCTGACAGATTCGGCCTTCTCGGTATGAAGGAACGCGTAGAGGCTGCCGGCGGGGTGTTTGGATTAAAAGCCGCATTGAATAAGGGATGCCAAATCCAGGTGAGAATACCTGTAACCGGGAATTGTAAAAATGGAAAATAAAAT
>MGTJ01000120.1 GCA_001799395.1 Desulfobacterales bacterium RIFOXYA12_FULL_46_15
AAAGTGTCTGAAATACAGCTTTCTGATGAAATTTTCAACACACCCGTAAAAACAAGCGTTCTTCACCAGGTTGTCCGGTCTCAGCTCGTTGCAAAACGGGAAGGGACTGCTTCGTGTAAAACCAGGGGAACGGTAAAAGGCAGTACACGGAAGCTTTTCAGGCAGAAAGGAACCGGCAATGCACGCGCCGGAAGTATTAAATCACCCTTACGGAAAGGCGGTGGAATAATTTTTGGACCGTCTCCCCGATCTTATGAGATCAAAGTCCCAAAAAAAGTCAAAAAACTAGCACTTCGAATGGCTTTAAGTTCCAAGCTGGAAGATAAAAACCTATTTGTTATAGATGATTTTAATCTTGAAACGATTAAGAGTAAAACATTTTTTGCTGTTCTTAATGCTTTGTCTTTGTCCAATCTTTTAATTGTTTCGGATACTGAGGATACAAATCTTTCTCTCTCTTCCAGAAATGTTCCTGGTGTTAAAGTGATAAAAACTGAGGGGCTTAATGTATATGATATTTTAAGGTTTAAAAATCTTCTTTTAGTGGAATCTACCGTCAAAAATATCGAAGGGAGGTTAAGCTGAAATGAAACATTATGATATTGTTCGGGGCCCTGTTGTTACCGAAAAGACAACCCTTCAAAAAGAAGTAAACAATCAGGTGACACTCAGAGTAGACAAGAGTGCAAACCGTGTTGAGATCAAGGCAGCAGTAGAAAAATCTTTTAATGCCAAAGTGAAGCAAGTCAGAACGATTCAGGTTAAAGGCAAGGTAAAACAACGCGGTAAAATTATCGGCAGACGAAAAGACTGGAAAAAAGCGATTATTACACTGATGCCAGGTCAAAAAATTGATTTTTTTGAAGGTGTTTAAAGAGGTATAAATATGTCAACAATAATTAAGACAAAACCGACATCTCCCGGAAGACGTGCTCAGGAATACCTTTCTTTTGAAGAAATTACAAAGACCCAACCTGAAAGAAGCCTGACAAAAAATATTAATAAGCGCTCAGGTCGTAACGCTTACGGAAGAATTACTGCAAGACATAGAGGTGGCGGTGCAAAAAAGAAATATCGGATTATCGATTTTAAACGGGATAAAGATGGAATCCCGGCAAAAGTATCTGCCATAGAATATGACCCCAATAGAAGCGCAAGAATAGCCCTGCTGGTTTATGCAGACGGTGAAAAGAGATATATTATCGCCCCTCTTGAAATAAAAGTAGGGGATATTCTTGAAACAGGACCTGGTGCTGATATAAAACCCGGGAACTGCATGCCGCTTGAAAATATCCCTACAGGTACAAGAATTCACAATATTGAATTAAAGCAGAATAAAGGCGGCCAAATCGTTAGGAGTGCCGGTGGTTTTGCGCGCCTGATGGCAAAAGAAGGCAGTTATGCCCAGGTTTTACTTCCTTCAGGCGAAGTCAGAATGGTTCACCTGAAATGCAAGGCAACAGTGGGTAGAGTCGGTAATGAAAAACATGGTGATGTAAAAATAGGTAAAGCCGGTCGTAATCGATGGCTTGGGAAAAGACCTTCAGTTCGTGGTGTTGCAATGAATCCGGTTGACCATCCAATGGGTGGTGGTGAAGGCAGATCTTCAGGCGGCCGCCAACCCTGTACACCCTGGGGTATTCCGACAAAAGGAAAGAGGACCCGGAAAAACGCGAGAACTGAACCGTTTATCGTTAAAAGACGAGCTAAGAGAAAATAAATAGGTGATAAATTATGCCAAGATCATTGAAAAAAGGACCATACATCGAACAGCAGCTTTTAAAGAAAGTGATGGACTCAGGTCAAGCCAAAAGAAATAAAGTAATTAAGACTTGGTCCCGCAGATCTACAATATTTCCTGAAATGGTCGGTATCACATTTGCGGTGCACAACGGGAAAAAATTTATCCCGGTATTTGTTTCAGAAAATATGGTGGGTCATAAGCTTGGTGAATTTTCACCGACTAGAACATTCTGGGGGCATGCAGGAGATAAAAAAGCCAAGAGGTAACTCTTGTCCGACTAAAGGAATAAGGATATGGAAGTTAAAGCAATCACAAGATTTACACGGATATCACCACTAAAGCTCAGGCTGCCGATTAATGAAGTCAAAGGTAAAAACGCCGGTCAGGCGCTGACGCTTTTAAAGTTTATGCCACTCAAAGCTGCTGAAATTATGCATAAAACCTTACAGTCAGCAGTTGCCAACGCAGAAAATAATAATAAGCTGGATGTGGATAAGCTGGTTGTCAAAAATATTTTTGTTGATCAAGGCCCTTCCATGAAACGGTTCAGACCAAGAGCCAGAGGAAGAGCATCCAAAATTTTGAAAAGAACCAGTTATTTGACTGTAATTGTTGAATCAACTGCCAAATAGGAGGAATAAAGCTTGGGCCAGAAAGTACATCCTACCAGTTTAAGATTGGGCATTATCAGAACCTGGGATTCCAGGTGGTATGCAGACAAAAACTATGCTGCGTTTGTTGAAGAAGATTTCAAAGTAAGAAAATTTTTAAAAAAGAAATTATATCATGCAGGTGTCTCAAAAATTGAAATCGAACGGTTTTCAAAACAGATACGGCTTAGAGTGTATGCAGCACGGCCTGGTATTATTATCGGGAAAAAAGGAAGTGAAATCGGGGTTTTGAAGGCAGAACTTGAAAAAATGGTCACCTCTGACGTACTGATCGACATAAAAGAGATTAGACGCCCTGAAATTGATGCCCAACTGGTAGCAGAAAATATAGCGCTTCAACTTGAAAGAAGAATCGCCTTCAGAAGGGCGATGAAAAGGAGCGTATCTTCTGCCATGCGATTCGGAGCCAAAGGGATCAAGATAATCTGCTCCGGACGTTTGGGTGGTGCTGAAATGGCTCGAACGGAATGGTACAAAGAGGGTCGTATCCCTCTTCATACTTTAAGGGCAGATGTTGATTACGGCTTTATTGAAGCGAAAACCACTTATGGGCTCATCGGTATAAAGACTTTTGTTTTTAAAGGTGAAGTCTTAAGCCCTGGTGAACAAGTGATGGCCAAATAGAGTCCATTAGGAGAAATAAGAAATGCTTAGTCCAAAGAATGTAAAATTCCGCAAACAGTTCCGCGGCAGAACAACCGGTGCTCCTGATAAAGGCAATAGATTGAATTTCGGTGATTTTGGCCTGCAGGCGGTCGAATGCGGATATATCAATGCTAGACAAATTGAAGCAGCAAGGGTTGCCTTGACCAGGCATGCGAAAAGAGCAGGTAAGAGCTGGATCAGATCATTCCCTGATATCCCCATAACGAAAAAGCCTGCTGAAGTCAGGATGGGAAAGGGAAAAGGAGCCACTGATTCATGGGTGGCCAGAATTAAACCGGGAAAGATTCTTTATGAAATGGAAGGGATTCCTCGTGAGGTAGCTCAAGAAGCCTTGAGGCTGGCAGCAAGAAAGCTTTCCATCAAAACCAGGTTTATTGAGAGGAGCAAATAAAGATGAAAGTCAGTGAAATTAAAGAAATGGGAAAAGATCAGATGAAAGAAAAGCTGATCGAATTAAAAAAACAGCTTTTTACGCTGCGCTTTCAAAACAGGGTCGGTCAGCTTGAGAATACAGCCGTGCTTTCAACTGTCAAAAAGGATATTGCAAGGATTTACACATTATCCAGAGAAATGAATGTAAACATTAGCTGATTTACAAAGATATTATTATGGAAACAATTAAAAAAAATAAAAAAGAGCTGATCGGTCTTATCATATCTGACAAAATGGATAAATCGGTTGTGGTCCAGGTCGAAAGATTCATACCTCATGCGGTTTATAAAAAATTTATGAAACAGTTTAAAAAATATCATGCTCATGATGAGAAAAATGAATGTAAGGTCGGTGATACTGTTAAAATCATTGAAACAAGACCTTTGAGCAAGCTTAAACGTTTCAGAGTCAGTGAAATCGTGAAAAAAGCTATTTGATAAAGGGAGTTGAGTTATGATTCAGAATGAGACAAGACTAACAGTGGCTGATAACTCCGGTGCAAAGGAACTGTACTGCATTAAGGTCATCGGTGGATCAAAAAGAAGATATGCCAGTGTCGGAGATGTTATTATCTGTTCTGTCAAGGAAGCCATCCCGAATGCAAAGGTGAGTAAGGGAGATGTAGTACAGGCTGTCATTGTCAGAACTAAAAAAGAGATATCCAGGCCTGATGGATCAATGATCAGATTTGATGATAATTCTGCTGTGATTTTGGCTAAATCAAATGAACCGGTTGGCACCCGTATATTCGGGCCTGTGGCAAGAGAGCTCAGGGCAAAACGGTTTATGAAGATAGTCTCTCTCGCACCTGATGTTCTTTAATTACCAGGTTTATGGAGAAAAATCCCATGGATGCAATAAAAATCAGAATAAAAAAAGATGACAAGGTCAAGGTTTTAACCGGAAAAGATAAAGGCAAGATTGGTAAAGTGCTAAAAGTTGTTAAAAAAACCAATCGTGTCGTTGTTGAAAACATAAATATTGTGAAAAGTCATCAAAAACCGACACAAAAAGTTCCACAAGGTGGAATTATTGAAAAACCCATGCCGGTGAATATTTCGAATCTCATGATTATGTGTAACTCGTGTATCAAACCGACTAGAATCGGGATAAAAGAGCTGGAAGATGGAAAACGGGTGAGAATCTGTAAAAAATGCAATCAGCAGATAGATTCTTAAGACCAAAGATGGAGATCAAACATGTCAACCATTAAGGAAAGATACAATACAGATATTGTTCCCAAGCTGAAGGAAGCTTTTCAATATACAAATATATTTGAAATTCCAAAACTTGAGAAAATAGTATTGAACATGGGGCTGGGAGAAGCTGTCAGAAATCCCAAGATTATTGAGTCGGCAGTGGCAGAGCTTGCATTGATTGCCGGTCAGAAACCGGTTATTACACGGGCTAAAAAACCAATTGCAAATTTTAAGTTAAGAACAGGTCTTCCCATTGGATGCAAAGTAACCCTGCGTCGTGAAAAGATGTTTGATTTTTTTGAGAAACTTGTCAACATTGCTTTACCACGTGTAAGGGACTTTAAGGGAATATCAGGAAAAGCGTTTGATGGAAGGGGAAATTATAGCCTCGGTATTACAGAGCATATTATATTTCCTGAAATTGATTATGATAAGACCGAAAGCATCAAAGGTCTCAATGTGACGGTGGTTACGACTGCCAAAACAGATGAAGAAGGCAAAGCATTACTGAAATTTTTAGGAATGCCCTTTAAAAATTAAGGATTCTAAGGAGGAAAGCTTGGCAAAAAGAGCTTTGATAGTAAAGGCAGGCAGAAAACCAAGATTTTCTGTGAGAGCATACAATAGATGCCCCTTATGCGGAAGACCAAGAGGATTTATCAGAAAAGCTGGTATTTGCAGGATTTGTTTCCGGACACTTGCATCAGAAGGCAAGCTTCCAGGTGTTACCAAATCAAGCTGGTAATGATTAGAAATTAAAGAAAGAGTTATATCAGCGTATTTTAAGGAGATTTCAAATGGCAACGAGTGATCCAATTGCAGACATGCTAACAAGCATCAGAAATGGTGGTAAAGCAGGGTTTGCCAAGGTGGATATCCCCGGATCAAAGATCAAACTTGAATTGGTTCGGGTGTTGAAAGAGCAGGGATACATCAAGGATTATAAATACCTTGAGAATGAGATCCAGGGATCAATCCGGATTTATTTAAAATATGTTTCGGACGGAAAACCCTCAATATTCGGTATTGTGAGAATCAGCAAGCCATCCCGCAGAGTTTACAGTAAATCTAAACAGATTAAGCCGGTTTTAAACGGGCTTGGGATATCAGTGATCTCTACCTCAAGAGGCGTGATGACTGACAAGCAAGCCAGAGAAGCGAACGTCGGCGGTGAGATTCTTTTTAACGTTTGGTAGTACAGGAGTAATATATGTCTAGAATAGGAAAAAAGCCGGTTCAGCTTCCTGGAAAAGTTCAGTTTACCCTTAACGGGGATACCATATACGTTAAGGGCCCCAAAGGTAATCTCGAACGACAACTGCATCCGGCTGTTAAACTTGAAATCAACGAAAGCGTTGTAAATGTAAAGACAGATACAAGCGATAAGAAAAAAGTCGCCTTACAGGGATTGTACCGGGCACTGATTGCCAATATGGTTACCGGAGTTACAACCGGATATGAAAGGAAATTAATTCTTTCAGGGATAGGATACCGAGCGGAAGCAAAGGGGAATAATCTTACTTTGAATGTCGGATATTCAAACCCGGTCAATTTTACAATCCCGGAAGGTATATCCGTAAGTGTGGAAAATAACACACAAGTCATCCTATCAGGGATTGACAAGGAAATTCTGGGTCAGGTTGCAGCAAACATAAGAGATATCAGACCGCCTGAACCTTACAAAGGCAAAGGGATTATGTATGCAGATGAGAGAATTATCAGAAAAGCCGGTAAAACTGCAGGTAAAGACAAATAGGCAGGAAAAAGATTATGGGAAATACATCACAAAGACTTGTATCAAGGCTTAAAAGAAAACAAAGGATAAGGAAAAATATCTGCGGCAATCAGGATCGCCCAAGATTAAGCGTATTCAGAAGTTCAAAAAATATTTATGCACAGGTTATTGATGATACACTTGGAACTACACTCGTATCTGCATCAACCCTTGATAAGGAATTCAAAGAAAAAAATATTGAAGGTAAAAAGATCGAGATTGCAAAGGTCGTTGGGAATCTCGTCGGCAAAAGGGCTCTTGATAAAGGAATTACGAAAGTGGTTCTTGACAGGAATGGATTTTTATATCATGGACGCATCAAAGCACTTTCAGACGGAGCCCGTGAAGCCGGATTGAATTTTTAAAATTTGGAGGACAAACCCTTGGCAAGACAGCAGATAGAAGAAAGTGGTTTAATTGACAAAGTAGTCAGGATCAATCGCGTTGCAAAAGTTGTAAAAGGCGGTAGAAATTTCAGCTTTAGCGCATTGGTTGTTGTTGGGGACGGTGAAGGCAGTGTTGGCTATGGTCTCGGAAAAGCGACAGAAGTCCCTGAGGCTATTAAAAAAGGGCTGGAAAAGGCAAAAAGAAGCATGGTTAAAGTGTCTATATTGAACGGTACCGTTCCTTTTGAAGTAGTCGGTAAGGCAGGTGCAGGCCAAGTATTGTTGAAACCGGCTTCTCCTGGTACCGGTTTGATTGCCGGTGGCGGAATCCGTGCCGTACTTGAAGCCGCAGGTGTTACCGATATCCTTACCAAATGTATTGGAACGAATAACACACAGAATATTGTACGGGCTACAATGGCCGGCCTTCAATCCCTATGTACAAAGGAAGAAGTGGCAAAACGCCGTGGTCTTAGATCTGAAGATTTATAAGAGGTTGTTAAAATGACGGATAGAATAAAAATCACCCAAATCAGAAGTACCATCGGAAGACCTGCCAAACATGGCCGGATTATCCGCTCTCTGGGGATAAGAAAAATGCACCAAACAGTTGAACATAATGCTGATCCGGTTATCCTGGGACAGATCAAGAAAGTATCTCATCTTGTGAAAGTAGAGGAGGTGTAATATGCAGATTCATGATTTGGCACCTGCACCCGGTTCCAGAAAAAAACGCAAGAGAATCGGCAGAGGTCCGGGTTCAGGAATGGGCAAGACATCCACAAAAGGGCATAAAGGACTTAAAGCAAGGGCAGGCGGTAGTGTCAGACCCGGTTTTGAAGGCGGTCAGATGCCTTTGTACAGGAGACTTCCCAAAAGAGGTTTTTTCAATATATTTAAATCTCAATATGCAGTATTAAATATAAGAGATTTAGACTTATTTGACGATGGTTCAATTATCGATATAGAATCCCTGCAAAAAGCCGGAATTGTCAAAGGCCGTTTTGACGGAGTCAAAGTTCTGGGACAGGGTGAGATAAAAAAGAGATTTGTTTTAAAGAATGTCCTTGTATCTAAAACTGCCAAAGAAAAAATTGAATCCGTCGGCGGAAGCATAGAATAATAATAGAAGTGATGTAAGGAACCATAAATGATCCAGAACAGCTACCAGAATTTGCTTAAACTTCCTGAGCTTAAAAGAAAGCTTTTTATTACGCTTGCTTTGCTGTTTGTTTACCGGGTGGGTATTCATGTGCCCACACCAGGTATAAATGGCGCAGCCCTTTCTTCTTTTTTTGCAAGCGCTGAAGGCACTCTGTTTTCTATGTTTAATATGTTTTCCGGTGGTGCTCTGGAAAGATTATCCATCTTTGCTTTGGGGATTATGCCTTATATCAGTGCCTCCATCATCCTTGAGCTGATGACGGTGGTTGTTCCATACCTTGATCAATTGAAAAAAGAAGGTGATGCAGGCCGGAAAAAGAAAACCCAGCTGGCCCGGTATGGAACGGTGATATTGAGTATTATTCAGGGGTTCGGGATCAGTGTCGGTCTTGAGTCCATGACGTCTCCCGCAGGGGTTGCAATTGTTCCATATCCGGGATGGAGCTTCAGGCTCGTTACCATTATTACTCTTACAGCCGGCACAGCGTTTATCATGTGGCTGGGAGAACAGATTACGGAAAGAGGTATCGGTAATGGTATTTCTTTGATAATTTTTGCAGGTATTGTCGCAAGAATGCCCAATGCCATGGGCAATACGGTGCGTTTGATGACAACCGGTGAAATGGGTCTGTTTACGCTTATTGTGATTATTGTTCTGATGGTTGCCGTTATTGCGGCGGTAATTTTTATGGAGCAGGCACAGCGGCGAATACCAGTGCATTATGCCAAGCGTGTCGTAGGTAGGAAAATGTACGGCGGTCAGACATCTCATCTTCCGCTTAAAATAAATTCCGCAGGGGTAATCCCGCCGATTTTTGCATCTTCGATTATCATGTTTCCAACGACTTTGGCTCAATTTACCAATTTCCCGATCATGAAAACCGTGGCAGCCATGTTCAGTCCCGGGACCATATGGTATTATATGCTTTATATTGGCTTTATCACCTTTTTTTGTTTTTTCTACACAGCAGTCCAGTTCAATCCGGATAATGTAGCTGAAAATATGAAAAAGAATGGGGGGTATATTCCCGGAATCCGGCCTGGCAGGAAAACATCTGAGTACATTGATAAAGTACTGACAAGGATTACAGTAGGGGGTGCGCTTTATATATCTGCAGTTTGTGTTCTGCCGACGGTACTCATGGGGAAATTTAATATTCCCTTCTATTTTGGCGGCACCGCTCTTTTGATTGTTGTCGGTGTTGCCATCGATACGATTGCCCAGATTGAATCCCATCTTATTACAGGGAATTACCAGGGATTTCTGGGCAGGTCAGGTGGCAAAAGGATACAAGGCAGAAGCTGATTTAATGTTTCTTTATACTATAGGAGTCGGATGAATTTATGGCAAAAGAAGAACCCATCAAAGTTGACGGGAAAGTACTTGAAACGCTGCCTAATGCCATGTTCAGAGTAGAACTTGAAAATAAGCACGTATTGTTAGCCCATATTTCGGGAAAAATGAGGATGCATTTTATAAAGATATTACCGGGGGACAAAGTTACGGTCGAGATATCCCCATATGATTTGAGCCGGGGCAGAATTACATATAGATATAAATAAATATTGAATTATTTCGATATGAGAATCAAAAGATAGGAGTTAATAGATGAAAGTTAGAGCATCTGTAAAAAAGATCTGTAGAGACTGCAAAGTCATCAAAAGACGTGGCGTCCTGAGAGTTATTTGTATAAATAAGAACCATAAACAGCGGCAGGGATAGGGGGAAGGAAATTTGGCACGTATCGCAGGAGTAGATTTACCAAAAGATAAGCATGCATGGATCGC
>MGTJ01000121.1 GCA_001799395.1 Desulfobacterales bacterium RIFOXYA12_FULL_46_15
AAACGACTATATGTTTAATGAGGAATAAAAGAAATGGAATTATGTCTTTTCTTAGGTTGTAATACCCCGGCCATCCGGCCGGATGTCGAGAGGGCCATCCGGGCAACCATGCCGGAACTGGGTGTGGATCTCTGTGATGCCGAAGGCTATGTCTGCTGTCCGGCGTTTGGGTCGTTTCCTTCCACGGATGATGATTCCTATCTTGCATCCTCAGGGTGGAATCTTTCCATTGCAGAGGCCAAAGGCCTGGATATCATGGTCCAATGCGGCTCCTGCTACAGCTCTCTTCGGATGGGCCGGGATCACCTGGCCCATGATGAAGAAAAGCTCGCCCGAGTCAATGAACTCATCGAACTGACCGGCCGGAAGCTTGAATGCAAGACAAAGGTCCGCCACGTATCGGAAATCCTGTATAACGAAGTGGGGGCACAAAAGATTTCCAACACGATCAAAAAGAACCTTAGCGGTCTTCACGGCATTGTCCAATACCCCTGCCATACCCTTTTCCCCAGTGAAATCGTCGGGTTTGAAGAATCCCCGCGGGAGCCCAAGGCGTTACGGATTCTGACCGAAGCCCTGGGGGCGACGGTTGACCATTACAGCCGGGAACTTCAGTGCTGCGGCGGGGCCGGGGGCTTTGCAAAAAGCTCTCCTGCCGAGGCTACTGAATTTACAAAAACCAAACTGGATGCTATTATCGAAGAAACAAAAGCCGATTTCATCGTGGTGTCCTGTATCACCTGCCTCATGTATCTCGATAATATCCAGAAAAAGCTCAATGAGGCACAAGGTACGGATAAATACCATATACCGGTGTTTGACTACAATCAGCTTTTGGCCCTGTGCATGGGGTTTGACCCCAAACAGGTGGCATCCATCTGTACGGTTCCGAGAAATATTGTGATCGATAAGATTGCGGCAGGGTGATTGACAATCCCCACAGGGATGGTATGGATTGATAAAGGTTTAAAAAAAACCATGGGCAGTTATTGTTTACAACCAGATTGTGTAGAGGGTAATCATGTTTAAAAAAATACTGTTTGCAACATCCATAACAAGCGCCTGCGATCCGGCCGCCAGGGTTGCGTTTAACATCACCGGCCTTTACGGGGCACAGATGAGCATTTTTCATGTCATTGAGACAAAAGGCCCTGGTGACGCAGCAATTGGTGTTGATGAAAAATCCATACCAGGGGTTAAAGAAACAACATCCGCCTATTATGCAGATTATCTGTCAAAAACCGATAACTGCGACATAAAAACAGCTTTTGGCAATCCCTGCAGCGAGATCCTGAAGGAAATCCGGACAAATACACCCGACCTCCTGGTAATGGGGGTAAGCACCAGGGGGGAAGAAGGACTTGAAAATGCGATTAAAAACACCGGATCATCATTTCAGAAAATCGTAAAAGCTTCCATTTGCCCGGTATTGATTGTGAATCGCCCGGCTGCCTCTTTCTGGGGCGATATTTCAAATATCGTCTTTGCCACCGATTTTTCAAAAACATCGGATATGGCCTTTGATTTTGCGTACACGCTTGCAAAAAAAGCAAAATGCGAATTCCATATTTTCCATGCCCAGAATGTGAGTCTTACGCCCGGGTCAAAAGAGTTTGACCAGAATTCCATAGAAGAACGCAGACGTGAAAAACTCAGCTTTTCCAAGAAAAAATATGTGTCAAAAATGGAAGGCATCGGGAATTATTCCATAGAAGTCTGGGAAGGCAGCCCCTATATTGAAATTGTAAAATATGCCAGGGAAAAATATGCAGACCTGATCGTCGTGGCCCAGGATTCTAAAAACCCGGGATCGGAAAACGATGAACTGGGCTCTACGGTCAAACAGGTGATTCTTCGTGCAGGCTGTCCGGTCCTGTGTATGAATAAATTAAAAAGCCTTCAATAGATGGAGAACAAAAATGAAAAAAATCCTCATAATTGATGATGACCCCGTGATCCAGACCTATCTGGCCAATTTACTAAAGGACAACGGGTATGAGACTGCTGTGGCAAAAGATGCAAAAAAAGCCATGGAGCTTGTCAATTCACAATCCTTTGACCTGATCACCCTGGACCTGGACATGCCGGAAGAATGGGGAACCCGGTTTTTCGGCAAGCTGGCTCAGGATAAACAAAAGAAAAACATCCCGGTGATCGTTATCAGCGGGATGTCCGGTAATGAATATGCGATCCCTAAAGCGGTTGCAAGTCTTACAAAACCCTTTGACCAAAAAGAATTGTTAAAGATCGTGCGTGATGTCTTAAAATAATGGTTCAAGGAGAATCTCTGATGGAAAAAAAAACTGTACAGAAACGGGGGCTGGCGCTTAAACTCCTGATTCCCATGGGTATGGTTCTTTTTGTCTCCATCTTTATCTGGTCCCGTTTCACCATTCATTTCCAGGAAAAAAACCTTCTGGACAAAGCTGTATCCGACGTTGATAAATTCTGCAACACTGTTTTGAATTTCACGTGGTTTGCCATGCTTCATAACCCCAATAAAGACATGCTGGATGTCTTAAAAAGCATGTCCGAATATAACAAGATTGAAAAAATCCGGATTTTTGATGCCCATGGGAAAATAAAATTCTCCAACACTGGTGAAGAAATCAATACCTCGGCAGAAAAAACCGACGTTGCCTGCAAAACCTGCCATTCAGGGAAAGACCCGGTCATAAGGGCTGATATAAAGGAGCGTATCCGGATTTTTGAATCCCCGGAGGGTGAACTTCTTCTCGGCATCATCAATCCCATACTCAATGAACCGGGTTGCTCCACTGCCGAATGCCATTACCACCCAAAGGAGATCAAAAAAATCGGCACCCTGGATGTCATTGTCTCCTTAAAAAACATCAAAACCACCATCGGTTTTATCAAAAAACTCTCGGCTTGGACAGCCGTCTATCTTTTTATCGTCCTATGCCTGACCATCTGGTTCTGTATCTCCCGCCTGGTGACCAGCCCCATCGGCAAACTCATAGAACAGACCGATCTCATCGGCAAAGGGGATTATCAAAATAATTTCACCGCTCCGGCACAACGTGATGAAATCGGCCAATTATCGCTGGCCATAAGGGATATGGGCGAAAAAATAAAAAACAAACAGGATGAGCTCAATAAACAGAAAGACCGCTACCAGAACCTCTTTGACCAGGTGCCCTGCACCATCACCGTTCAGAGCAAGGATTATAAACTGGTTGAATTCAATAAGGAATTCTCAAAAAAATTCCATCCTGAGTATGGAGACCATTGTTATTCCGCTTATAAAAATCTGACCCGGAAATGCAGCGACTGCCCGGTCGAAAGGACCTTTGTCGACGGCCAGTCCCATTTCAGCGAAGAATCAGGGATCAACAAGGATGGGACCATTACTCACTGGTTTGTAAAAACCGCACCCTTAAAAGATGAAAACGGCCACATCGTGGCAGCCATGGAAATGAGCATTGATATTTCAAGAAGAAAAAGGCTGGAAGAAATCGTCAAAGATTCCGAACGAAAATACCAGGCTGTTTTTAAAAGCATCCCCAACCCCATATTTATCATAGCCTTAGACACTTATAAAATCCTTAACTGTAATGACAGTGCCTTGAATTTATATGGATATACAAAGGAAGAAATCGAAAACAAAATGTTTTCCCTTCTTTTTCCCGGTCCTGAAAAATTTGAGGATTTTAAAACCCATATCAAAAAACCCTTCCACGAGAGACTCATTCATCTGAAAAAAACCGGGGAAACCCTTTACGTCAATATCTGGGTCAGTCCGGCGGAATTTACGGAACAAACCGTACTTCTGGTGACAGTCATTGATATCACCTTATCCATTGAAACGGAACAGCAGCTCATCCAGGCCGGTAAAATGGCGACCCTGGGAGAAATGGCCACTGGCGTGGCCCACGAACTGAACCAGCCCTTATCCGTCATTAAGACAGCCTCGAATTTCATATCCAGAAAACTTAAAAAAAACGAACCCATTGATAAAGATATTTTAAACACCCTTTCCGAAGAGATTGAAAGCCATGTGGACCGGGCTTCGAAAATCACCAACCATATGCGCCTGTTTGGCAGGAAATCAGACTTTTCAAAGGAACCTGTCAATATCAACGATACTGTTAAGCGCGCCTTTGATATTTTCAGCCAGCAGTTAAAGCTTAGGGAAATCGAGGTTCAATGGGAATTGAACGAAGCCCTTCCCCTGGTCCTGGCAGACCCGGTCCGGCTGGAACAGGTTTTCATCAATCTTTTGATCAATGCAAGGGATTCCATTGTCATACGATCTGAAAAAAAAGAAGATCAAAAGAAAAAAATCACCATTACCACATCTGCCAATGGCGATAGTGTGACTGCCAGCATTTCGGATACAGGTACGGGAATTCCCGCTGATCTTACAAATAAAATTTTCGAACCTTTTTTTACGACCAAAAAAGTCGGAGAAGGAACAGGGCTAGGCCTGTCCATCAGTTATGGGATCATCCGGGAATCAGGCGGTGATATCAGCGTGAAGAATAATCCTGATCCACCCGGCGGTGCAACCTTTATTATCCGGTTTCACATGGATAAAGGAGGACGCAAATGAATGGGAAAACCATAAAGCCCACTAGATTGCTTCTCGTGGATGATGAAGAGGGTATCCGGAAAGTCCTGAAAATCACCCTTGAATCCGCCGGATATGAGGTATTGCTTGCAGCAGATGGTGAAACCGGGCTGGATCGCTTTATCCGGGAAAATCCGGACATTGTGATCACTGATATCAAAATGCCCGGGATTGACGGGATCGAGCTTTTAAAACGGATTAAAAACCTGAACCCTGAAACCGAAGTGATCATGATCACCGGCCATGGTGACATGGATCTGGCCGTCAAAAGCCTTCAGCATGAAGCAGCGGATTTCATCACCAAACCCATTGACAGCAGCGACCTTGAATCTGCCGTCAAAAAGGCTGAAGACCGGATGGCCATTGGCCGGAACATTAAAAGCTATATGGATGATCTGAAAATCCTGGTAGAGGAAAAAGACAAAAAGCTCAATGAATCGGAAAAACTCATCACCATCGGCCAGACCATAGCCGGCATGTCCCATGCCATTAAAAATATTGCCGGCGGTCTTAAGGGCAGTTCCTTTGTGCTGGAACAGGGGATTGAACATGAAAACCGGCAGTATCTGAAACAAGGATGGGAGATGATGAAGGGGAATATTGATAAAATTACCAAACTTTCCCTGGACCTTTTAAATTATGCGAAAACCACCCGGCTGAATTTTCGGATGGAGAATCCCAACACACCGGCCCGGGAAATCGTTCAGCTCATGGGTCATAAGGCAAAAGAAAAAAGGATAAATTTCAAATTTCACCCGTCCTTTGAAAAAAAACTCACTTTAATGGATTGTGACAGCATCCACAATTGCCTGTTAAACCTTATCACCAATGCCTTTGATGCCTTTGATGAATTGCCGGATCAGGACAGGCAAAGACAGGTAACACTCAGCATTGCCACACAGGAAAAAGAAATCGTCTATCGTGTAAAGGATAACGGCAGCGGCATGAGCGAGCCCGTCAAAACCGCTTTGTTCAAGGAATTTATTACCACCAAGGGGATGAACGGGACCGGATTCGGCCTCATGACCACAAAAAAAATAATTGAAGAACATCATGGAAAGATAGATTTTAATACTGAAACCGGCAGGGGTTCGGAATTTATCATTCAGCTCCCCTTAAAAACAATGGATTCGTAAGGAGGCACCCATGGAAAAAATTTTCATTGACCCCTGGGGCCATATCCTGAAAAAGGGTAAAAAACAGACCGGCCCGGTTTTAAAATTGCTGGGAAAGCCCATTGAGCTTGATAAAGAATTCACCCTCAAGTCTTTTTTTCTGATGCTTAATCACTATCCTGAATTGAAACAGATCAGCGAAATCCTTGACTCTCTTCTCACGATTATATCAGGCAAAGGAGGGATAGAAGGCAAAACCAGTGAAATAGAAACCCTGGTTTTCTACAAAACCATTGAAATCCATGGTTTTCCCGGAAAACCAAAACTGACTGTATATAACAGTCTGAAAGGAGTGGTCAACAAAAAGGCCGAGGATTTAAAGTTTTTCCATCCGGAAACTTTAATGGATCACACATTAACCCTGGGAAAATTAAACCACATTGTTTTCGGGGATAAGGAGGACATCTTCCGATATGAGACGTTTTACACGCTGTTTGAGCTTGTAGAAGGGATTGCCTGGGAATTGTCTTTTAATTTTAACCCGTTACAATGCAGTATAAGGAGGTAATTATGTTTAAAAAAATACTTTTTGCCACAACAGCGTCGCCTGCCTGTGATGCAGCCGCAAAAATTGCATTTGAGCTTGCCGAGAAATATAAATCCGAATTGGTTCTTTATCATGTGTTCGGGGTCCCTTCCCACGGAGGCGGTTTTTCCGTGACAGACTATGTCACTGGGGAAGAAGACAGCGTTGGCTCCGAATATATCGAATTTGTCAAAGATGAAATGAAAACCACTTATGAAACCTTGATTAAAAAGCATGGAACACCCAGGTTTGAAACCCTCTCCGGGGTACCATCAACCGAAATACTGAGATTTGCCAGAAAAGAGGGAGTGGATCTGATCATCATGGGCGCCCACACAAGACAGGATGAAACCGGATCAGCCAGATTCAGGGGGATCGTGGGCACCACCATGCAGAAAGTGGCCCAAAAAGCCCGTTGCCCGGTCCTTATCATCAGCCGGCCCTGTGAAACCTGTTTCTGGTATTTTAATAAAATTATTTTTGGAACCGATTTTTCAAAAGCATCCCTGGCAGCCTTCCAATTTGCCTATAAAATGGCTGAATTCATCGGGTGCAAACTTTATCTTTTCCATGCCCTGGATATGGGAACCTCCCAGGCCGGGATAACACCGGGGCAAAAATCCATTGAAGAACGGATAAAAGCGGCAAAGAAAAAAATTGAAAGCGAATATGTGTCCCGGATGAAGGATTTTGACAATTACGAAATCACCATCTGGGAGGGGACCCCCTATGTCGAACTCCTGAAATTCGCCCGGGAAACCAGTGGTGATCTCATTGTCATGGCCCATCATACAAAAGAAATTGATCCTGATGAAGCACTCCTGGGTTCAACCGTTGAACAGGTTGTATTGAGATCAGCCTGCCCTGTTGCCAGCGTGAACAGGGATGATAAATTATAGACCGGGTTTGAAACATGACCCAAGGAAAAGAATTGCCAAAGGTTCTGATTCTTGATGATGAAATGCAGATGCGGTTTTATCTCATGACCCTGATTAAATCCATCGGATGTGAACCCATATTGGCAAAAAACGGTGCGGAAGGGCTTGATATCCTGAGCCATATCAAGCCTGCCGCCCTTATCCTGGATATCATGATGCCTGAAAAAGGCGGGGGCCCGGTTTACCAGGAACTCGTCACCCGGCCTGATTTCAAAGACATCCCCATTATTTTTTTTTCAGGGGTTGATCGGGATGCGTTTTTTCATTATATCAAAATGCTGAATGTGACCCTTGAACACCCTGTGCCTGAACCTGCGATTTATGTTGCAAAAGATGCCGACCCCGAATATCTTAAGGAGGTTATCAAAACCTGTGTATATAAAAATACACCTTAGACCGGAATCTTGAACGGGGATAGAGCATATGTCGATAAAAATTCTACTGGCAGATGATGAAAAAGGCCTTCAGAAAGTCTTAACCATTTACCTTCAGGATGCAGGATATGAGGTCATCACTGCGGATGACGGTAAAAAAGCAATGCTTCTGGCAGACACCGCCTCACCCGATATTGTCCTTACCGATATCCGGATGCCGGGGATGGACGGTATTTCCCTGTTAAAGCATATCAAAGAACACACCCCCAACATTGAGGTCATCATGATCACGGGGCACGGGGACTATAAGCTTGCCATTGAAAGCCTGAAGCTGGACGCTGTTGATTTTATTCCCAAACCCATTGACAATGATATCCTTGATATAGCCCTGAAACGGGCCTGCGACAGAATTGAGAACAAAAAACGGATACAGTCCTATACCCTGGATCTTGAAGCGCTGGTTCTGGAAAAAACCCGGAAGCTGACTGAATCTGAAAAAAGATATGTCCGGTTGTTCAATGAAGCACCCTGCTATATCACCGTACAGGACAGGAATCTCAATATCGTTGAAACCAACCGGATATTCCGCGAGCATTTTAATTTAGAGGACAAAATGACCTGTTACAAGGTCTACAAGGACAGGAATGAACCCTGCACTGACTGCCCTGTGCTTGAAACCCTTAAGGACGGCAAATCACACACGGCTGAATTTGAAGTGATCCTTAAAAACGGCAGAAGAAGAGATATCTATGTCCAGACCTCAGCCATCACCGATGATTCAGGAAATATTATACATGTCATGGAGATGTCCACGGATGTGACCCTGATTCGTGAACTCCAGGACCACCTGGCTGCCTTAGGGCTTCATATCGGTGCAGTCTCACACGGATTAAAACAGGTCCTGACAGGCCTTGACGGCGGTTCATACTTTATTGATTCAGGCATTGATAAAGGCGATGCGGAACTCATCAAAGAGGGCTGGAGCATTGTAAAGGAAAAAATGTCCAAAACCCGTCAAATGGTCCTTGATATCCTGTATCATACCAAAAAAAGGGAACCGGACCGTTCCACCGTTCTTCTGAACGACCTGATCAAAGAAACCGTCTCCATTATCAAACCCAAGGCAGATAAGGAAAAAATCCGTTTGGAAATTGACTGCCCCCAAAATGCAATTGCCCTTCATATCGATAAAACCGCTGTTTTTTCAGCATTTATGAGTATTCTTGAAAATGCTGTAGAAGCCTGTGGCTCAAGGGAAAAACAGGGAGTAATCCGGTTTTCCATTCAGATCACCCCTGACCATATTATATTTTCCATTAAAGATAATGGAAAAGGGATTGATGAAAGCAAAAAGGGTAAGCTCTTTGACCTCTTCTATTCCGACAAGGGAAACAAAGGAACAGGGCTTGGGCTTTTCATTGCCTCAAGATCCATCAAACAGAACGGAGGCACCATCATTGTTAATTCAAAAGTGAATCAATACACTGAATTTAGGATTACCCTTCCCCGGGTTTGATCGCCTTGCCCCATCAATTTTGCAGGCCAGAACAAAGATCCGGTGAAAAAAAATTACAAGCGTTTTCCCTTAATCATCCCATATTCCGGATAACAGGAGAGCATGCCTGCCAGTGCATAAAAAACCGCTGCAAGGATGAGCACGACCCTGAATCCGGACAGAATGGCCAGAAGCGTGGCGGCAAGAATGCTCACTACGCCGGCAAACCCGTTGACAGCCCAGGCCAGGGGCAAGGCAGCCGCCTGATCCTGTTTTATCCGGGTAAGACCGCAGGCAAAGGGCATGCCCATGAAAAAGCTGGGTAAAAACAGCAGCAAAAGAACCAGGAGGATCTTGAGACCCGCAGGCCAGGCCATGGCCCTGGAAAAAATGAAGTCGGCGCCAAAAACATAGGCTAACACCAGGGCTGAGATGGTCAGGCAGGATGCAAGCATGGGGTTGGTTTTAACAAATACCCGGTCCGAAAACAGGCTGCCAAGGCCTGAAAATATCAAAAGCCCTGCAATGACCACGGTAAACGAATAGGACGGGTACCCTAAAAAAAAACTCATTTTCTGGATCAGGGGCATTTCAACTGACATTCCACACCCCCAAAACTAATTTTGCCGGTATGTTAACCATTAGATATTTTCCAGCCATTGGGATTGGTGAAAATTTCAGGGGATAACGTCAGAGCTTTCAAATATTCGCGTTGAATTTGAGTCAAA
>MGTJ01000122.1 GCA_001799395.1 Desulfobacterales bacterium RIFOXYA12_FULL_46_15
GTAAAACAGGAGGAATCATGATAAAAACGAATATAAAAATATTGATAGGATTAGCCGTGACAGGCATCTTGCTGGCTCTGGCAACAGGGGTCGCATTTGCGGATAAACCAGGCTCGGCAGGAAACGGCAAAAATAAGGAAAGCAAGGATCACGGGAGCAACCGGAAGAATGCTTCGGCCATCTTTTCTTTTGGTGCTGATGACCGCCGTATTGTCATCGACTATTTCGGGGCTCAGGTATACAAGGGTGACTGTCCGCCGGGACTGGCAAAAAAAGGCAATGGATGCCGGCCTCCGGGGCAGGCAAAAAAATGGAAAAAAGGTTACCCGCTCAAGGACAAATATTATGACCTGCCCCAAGAACTGGTTATACGCCTGCCTGTACCGCCGCTCAACCACCGCTATGTCAGGGTTGCAGGAGATATCCTGATGATTGCTGTGGGAACCGGCATGGTGGTTGATGCCCTGGAGGATATTTTTTAAGTAAAACAATACCCATGATATGAATGACAAGGCCGTCATCAGTTATTGGCACTGAAAATATCCTGCATAATCATTAAGATGTACATTGCCTGCCAGACTTTTGTTCGAGGATGAGGAGAGGTGGCCGAGCGGCTGAAGGCCCTGCTCTCGAAAAGCAGTATCCCGGCTAAACCGGGATCGTGGGTTCGAATCCCACCCTCTCCGCCAAACACAAGGGGGGCTATGTTGATTGATCCTTGCAGAAAAATCCATTCAGCAGGAAATCACTTGACTTGACCCCTTTATTCTCATAAATAAATTGAGTGTGAGCCGGACCTGTTCAATTTGTTGGCATCACCGGATTTAAGTGAACCCGGTGTTAAATATTCGATAAGTTACCCGTAACTTGAAAACAACCGTGAACAAGGAGGACCTATGAGAGCAAAGAAGTATGTATTAACCGAGCAGGAAATGCCGCGACAATGGTATAATATTATGGCGGATATGCCGACTCCCATGGAACCGCCGCTTCACCCCGGAACCGGACAACCCTGCGGACCCGAAGACCTTGCCCCGATTTTCCCCATGAACCTGATCGAACAGGAAGTGAGCACCCAGAGGTGGATCGACATCCCTGAAGAAGTCCTGGATAAATATGCCATCTGGCGGCCTTCCCCGCTTTACAGGGCATACAACCTTGAAAAGGCCCTGGATACCCCGGCCAGGATCTATTTCAAGAACGAAGGAGTCAGCCCGGCCGGCAGCCATAAACCCAACACGGCCATTGCCCAGGCCTATTATAATAAGGTGGCTGGCACTAAACGGATCACCACGGAAACCGGTGCAGGCCAGTGGGGAAGCGCGCTTTCAATGTGCTGTTCATTTTTCGGGATTGAATGCAAGGTTTTTATGGTGAAAATTTCCTACAACCAGAAACCTTACCGCAGACTGATGATGGAAACCTGGGGAGCCAACTGCGTGGCCAGCCCCAGCAATGAAACAAGAGCCGGCCGCAGCATCCTGGAAAAAACTCCGGATTCCCCGGGAAGCCTTGGCATAGCCATCAGCGAAGCCGTAGAACAGGCTGTTGCAGATGACAATACCAAATATGCCCTGGGCAGTGTATTGAACCATGTCATGATCCACCAGAGCATTATCGGTCTGGAAGCTCAGAAACAGATGCAGATGACCGGCGATTACCCGGATGTGATCATCGGCAGTGCCGGCGGAGGCAGCAATTTTGCAGGTCTTGCCATGCCTTTTGCACGGGATAAGATCAATGGAAAAAATATTGATATCATTGCGGTTGAACCGGCCTCCTGCCCTACCCTGACCCGGGGGCCCTTTGCCTATGATTTCGGCGACACGGTCCAGATGACGCCCCTTTTACCCATGCACACCCTGGGCCATAATTTCATCCCAGAACCCATTCACGCCGGAGGCTTGAGATATCACGGCATGGCCCCTATTGTAAGCCAGCTTGTCCTGGACGGTATTGTCCGGGCCGAAGCGGTCCAGCAGATGGAGACATTTAACGCGGGTATCACCTTTGCCCGGTCGGAAGGCTATATCAGTGCGCCTGAATGCAACCATGCCATTGCCATGACAATCAGGGAAGCCTTAAAGGCAAAGGCGGAAGGCCAGGAAAAAGTCATTCTCTTTAACTGGAGCGGTCATGGTCTTGTAGACCTTGGCGCCTATGAATCCTTTATGAGAGGCAAATTATCCGACCACGAGCTTCCCCAGTCCGTGATCGATACGGCCTTAAAGGATATTGCATCCCTGCCCAAACCCCGGCAGGCGACTTGAATATAATGGAATACGGGTCTTCAGCCTGTCCTTTACGGCTGAAGACCGATGTCAACATGAAACGGATATGACCATGAATGAAAAAACCGATGCCATGACCTCAGATCCCCCAAAGGATGATGTTCAGATCCGCTGCCCAAGACTCGGGCACGAAATCTATTTTACCTATTGCCGCCATGAAAATAACGGCCTTCCCTGTTTTAAAACCCTTGACTGCTGGTTTAATTATTTTGATGTGCATGCCCATCTCAAGGAAAACATGAGTAAAGAAGAATTTGAAAAAGTTTTTTTAAACGCTGCGAGACCGAAAATCAGTGCACTCTTTGACCTGATCCAAAAGTCCAGGGACCCGGAGGAAAATCCCAAGTGATCTATTTAAACCAGGTCAACATCCTTTCTGAAACCTTTCCTGTTCAGGATTATTACCCTTTTAATATGGAAATTTTCCAGGACACAAAAACGGTTTCTTTTAAAACGCCCATTACATTTTTCATCGGGGAAAACGGCACGGGCAAATCAACCCTGCTCAAAGCCCTTGCCTATCGGTGCGGTATCCATATCTGGCAGAGCGAGTCCAATTTGAGGTTTGAACCAAACCCCTATGAAGATGATCTTTATAAGGCCATTTCCATTGAATGGGTGAACGGGCCTGTCCCAGGCTCTTTTTTCGGGTCCCAGATCTTTTCCCATTTTGTAAAAAACCTTGAAGAATGGGCAGTCAATGATGCCAAGATGCTCAATTATTTCGGCGGGAAATCCCTGGTTACACAGTCCCACGGGCAATCGCTCATGTCCTATTTTTCATCCCGGTATACCATTAAAGGCCTGTATTTCCTGGATGAGCCGGAAACAGCCCTGTCCCCTTCTTCCCTGATTGAACTCTTGAATCTTTTGATCAAAACGGCAAAGACCGGTCATGCCCAGTTTATCATAGCTACCCATTCGCCTTTGCTTCTGGCCTGCCCGGATGCCCTGATCTACAGTTTTGACGGCCCTGTGGTAACACCCATCCGGTACGAAGACACATCCTATTATCATATTTATAAAAATTTCATGAGCCATCCTGAAAAATTCATCAAACATGGATAACCCTCCAGGCACGGATTTAAATACGGTAAATGTTCCGGAAGAACTCCGGCCGGTTTTTTTAAGGGCCCAGGACTATGTCAGGGACTATTTTTCAGATGTTCAAAACGATCCTGAAAAAGGTCTGATCAAATATTCAGGGGAACGGTATATCCTGGTTCGGGCATCAGCCATGTCCAAGGAGCTTTTTGACATGATGGCCCTTATGTACAGTGACCGGGGAAAAGAAGAGGCCAGGGACCTTTCCTTTAATTTCCTGTTTGATATTGCCCATTCCATTGGAAAAGCCGATGCCAAAAGCTTTTTTATAAAAATGGGGGTGACCGACCCCATTGAAAAGCTTTCAGCAGGGCCCGTCCATTTTGCCTATACCGGATGGGCCTCGGTCAAAATTCATCCCCTGTCCAATCCAAGACCGGATGATCATTATTATCTCATTTATGACCATCCATATTCATTTGAAGCCCAGGCATGGATGGACAAAGGGGAAAAAACCGACTATCCTGTCTGTGTCATGAATGCCGGGTATTCATCGGGATGGTGCGAGGAAAGTTTCGGTGTTCCCCTGGTTACGGCTGAAGTCGAATGCCGGGCCAAAGGCGACCGGCACTGCAGGTTCATTATGGCGCCACCCTCGAAGATTAAAGACCACATCGCCAAATACAGTAAAAAAGCCTATATCAAATACGAAAATTACAATAAAATCGATATCCCGGAATTTTTCAAGCGAAAACGCCTTGAAGATGCTTTACGAAACCGCAAAGATCAACTGGAGGATCTGGTTCAAAAAAGAACGGATAATCTGACCAAAGCCAATAAGGAACTGGAAGAAGCCAATATTGCCATGAAGGTTGTGTTAAAACAGATGGAGCAGAAGGAAAAAGCAGACAAGGAAAATTTTCTGACCAATATCAAACATTCTGTTCTGCCTTATCTGAATGAGATTGCCGGAACCGGCCTGAACCCGGAACAGAAAATTCTCCTGGCCCAGCTTGAAAAAAATATCAGCCGGATCACATCCCCCCTCATCGGCAAGCTTTCGTCAAGCTATCTGAATCTGACACCCATGGAGATCAAAGTGGCAGGCCTTGTCAGGGATGGAGTCCCCAACAAGGAAATCGCTGAAATTCTGAATGCTTCCCTCAATACCATCACCTCCCACCGGTATAAAATCAGAACCAAGCTTGGATTAAAGAATAAAGACTCAAACCTGCGCTCCTATCTCTTGTCCCTTGAATAATGGTGGTTTTTAATCACCATTCTATCACTGTTTTTACAGACTTGACCCATGGTTTATAACTTTCATATAGAAACTGAAAAGGATTTATTTTATTAATTTCTATTAATAAAGGAGAACCATCATGAAAGTCCTCGTCAGCGACCCCCTGTCAGATGTAGGGGTTGAAATCTTTAAAAATGCTCCCGGTATTGAAGTCGATGTTAAAACCGATCTCTCCCCGGCAGAGCTTGAAAACATCATCGGTGTCTATCACGGGTTATCCATCCGAAGTAAAACAAAAGTAACTGAAAGCCTGCTTTCAAAGGCGAAAAACCTTAAGGTCATCGGCAGGGCCGGAATCGGTCTGGACAATGTAGATATCCCGGCTGCCACAAAGGCCAATATTGCGGTCATGAACACCCCCCACGGCAATACCGTCACAACGGCGGAACATGCCATCGCCATGATCATGGCTCTTTCCCGCCATATCCCCAAGGCCACGGCAAGCCTAAAGGACGGCAAATGGGAGAAAAAAGCGCTCAAGGGACGGGAAATTTTCAACAAGACCCTGGGACTGGTCGGCATTGGCAATATCGGCAGTATTGTGGCAGACAGGGCCATGGGCCTTAGAATGAAAGTCATCGGCTGCGATCCTTATAAGACTCATGAGGCCATCCTGAACCTCGGTATCCGGCCGGCCACCTTTGACGAAATTCTGGCCAAATCCGATTATATCTCCATCCATACGCCCAAAACACCTGAAACCACCAATCTTTTCAATAAGGAAACACTTTCAAGGATGAAAAAAGGGGCTATGCTCATCAATTGCGCCAGGGGCGGCCTCGTCAATGAAGACGATCTTTATGAAGCACTGAAATCCGGCCACCTCGGCGGAGCAGCCCTGGATGTATTTGCCACCGAACCCCCGGGAAAAATATGTCTCATGGATCTGGATAATTTTATCTGCACCTGCCATCTGGGTGCCTCCACCCATGAAGCCCAGGAAAATGTGGCAAGGGATGTAGCCCATCAGATGGTGGATTATCTGTTAACAGGAAAGGCCCCCAATATCGTCAACCTGAAAAAATGATGTATCCTTTAAATCCGTCATTTTTTTCTTAACCCCAATAAAAAGGAGAAGTTATGAGGACCAAAAAGTATGTGTTAACCGAAAAGGATATGCCAAGACAATGGTACAACATCATGGCCGACATGCCCAACGGCATGGAACCTCCCCTGCACCCGGGCACAGGCCAGCCCTGCGGACCCCAGGATCTGGAACCGATTTTCCCCATGAGCCTCATCGAACAGGAAGTCAGCACCCAGAGATGGATCGACATCCCTGAAGAAGTCCTGGACAAACTCGCCATATGGCGTCCTTCTCCTCTTTTCAGGGCCTATGGCCTTGAAAAGGCTCTTGGGACCCCGGCCAGAATATATTATAAAAATGAAGGGGTTTCTCCTGCAGGTTCTCATAAACCCAATACCGCCATTGCCCAGGCCTATTACAACAAGATGGCCGGCACAAAACGGATCACCACGGAAACCGGCGCAGGCCAGTGGGGAAGCTCTCTTGCCATGTGCTGTTCCTTCTTCGGCATTGAATGCAAGGTGTTCATGGTCAAGATTTCCTATAACCAGAAACCCTATCGCCGTCTTATGATGGAAACCTGGGGAGCCCAATGCACGGCCAGCCCCAGCAATGAAACCGCAGCCGGACGCTCCATCCTGGAAAAAACACCGGACTCTCCGGGCAGTCTCGGCATGGCCATCAGCGAAGCCGTTGAAGTGGCTGTCAGCGATAAAGACACCAAATATGCGCTTGGATCTGTTCTCAATCATGTCATGATCCACCAGAGCATCATCGGCCTTGAGGCCCAGAAACAGATGGCAATGGCCGGGGATTATCCGGACGTCATCATCGGCAGTGCAGGAGGCGGAAGTAATTTCGCCGGTCTTGCCATGCCTTTTGCACGGGATAAAATAGACGGAAAGCAAATTGATATTATCGCGGTAGAACCGACTTCCTGCCCCACCCTGACCCGCGGGCCCTTTGCCTATGATTTCGGCGACACCGTCCAGATGACACCCCTGCTCCCCATGCATTCCCTGGGTCATAATTTTGTACCGGCCCCCATCCATGCCGGCGGATTACGATATCACGGCATGGCGCCCATCGTGAGCCAGCTGGTTCTCGACGGCATTATCCGCCCCATGGCCGTACATCAGATGGAGACCTTCAATGCCGGCGTGACCTTTGCCCGGTCTGAAGGCTATATCTCTGCCCCGGAATGTAACCATGCCATAGCTGCCACGATCCGTGAAGCGCTCAAAGCCAAGGAAGAAGGAAAAGAAAAGGTTATCCTCTTTAACTGGAGCGGTCATGGCCTTGTGGATCTCGGTGCCTATGAAAATTTCTTCCGAGGGAAACTGGCTGACCACGACCTTCCCCAGTCAGAGATTGATGCAGCATTAAAAGATCTTGAATCATTACCAAAGCCCAAACAGGCTAAAAGGATATAAGATCTTTTAACAACACCCGGGGGCTGCCCTTTGCCAACTCATGCAGCTTCCGGGTGTCTTCCCAACCCCGGAAAACAGCCATAAGGAAAAAAATCATGAAAGACAGAATCCATAATTTTAATGCCGGGCCTGCCGCCCTTCCCCTGCCTGTTCTTGAAGAAATCAAGGACTCTTTTTTAAATTTCAATCACAGCGGAATGTCCATTACGGAAATCAGCCACAGATCCAAATGGTTTGAAGATGTTCTGAACGATGCCGTTGAACGGACCAGACGGCTTTTAAAACTCAATGACCAATACCAGGTCCTCTTTCTCCAGGGCGGCGCCAGCCTCCAGTTCTGCATGATTCCTTTAAATTTCCTTTCCGATGGCAGAAGTGCTGACTATGTCAATACCGGAACCTGGTCGACCAATGCCATCAAGGAAGCCAGAATCCAGAACAAACCCATCAAGGTCCCGGCCTCTTCCGAAGACAGGAATTTCTGCTATATTCCGCAGAATATCCCCTTTAACAAGGATGCGGCCTATGTGCACATCACCTCCAACAATACCATCAAAGGCACCCAGTGGGCATCTCTTCCCAATACCGGCAAAGTGCCCATGGTCATTGACATGAGTTCTGACATCATGTCCGGACCTGTGGACATGGACAATATCGGCATGATCTATGCCGGTGCCCAGAAAAACATCGGCCCGGCCGGGGCCTGCATGGTCATTATCAGAAAAGACCTTCTGGATCTTGTCCCGGACAATATCCCCACCATGCTGAAATACAAAACCTTTGCTGAAAAAAATTCCATGTACAATACCCCGCCCTGCTTTGCCATTTATACGATTCAGCTCGTGCTGAAATGGCTGGAAGAAACCATTGGCGGGCTTGAAAAAATGGATGCACGGAACCGTAAAAAAGCAGGCACGCTCTATCAGTTCATGGACAATTCGGGTTTTTACAAGGCAACGGCTGATAAGGGGTCCCGCTCTCTCATGAATGTGACCTTCAGACTGCCTTCCGAAGATCTTGAAAAGGCATTCATCGCAGAGGCTGCACAGAATGATCTCGGCGGTCTGAAAGGCCACAGGAGTGTCGGCGGGTGCAGGGCTTCCCTTTATAATGCCACCGGTATTGATGTAGTCAATGATCTTGTATCGTTTATGAAGGATTTTCAGAATCGATCATAATCATAAATATCATATCCATCAGCCTTTTAACTAATGATTGGAGGCCTTGATTCCCATGAATGAGATTCAAAAAGACATTGATATCATTACCGAACTTGGCGGTGTGAATTCCGAAGACAAAGCCATGGCCGTATTCCGGCAATATCTGGATGATACACAACTGGCAAGGATTTCACGACTCAAACACCCTGAAGTATTAAAAAAAATTGCCAATACCGTTGTGCTTTGCAATCCTGAAAGAGTTTTCATCAATACAGGGTCTGAGGCAGACAAAGAGTTTATCCGGCTCCTGGCCCTGACCAAAAAGGAAGAAGCATCCCTTGCCATGGAAGGGCATACCATCCATTTTGACCTGGCCGGAGAACAGGGCAGGATCATTGACAGGACCTTTTATATTGCCGGCCCTTCAGATGATGTTTCCTCGCTTGCCAACCGGATGGACAGGCCAGCAGCCCTGGAAGAGGTAAGATCCAATCTGAAAAATATCATGCAGTCCAAGACCATGGTGGTGGGATTTTATATACGGGGCCCGAAGGGATCACCCGTATCCAACCCGGCTCTTGAAATAACCAGCTCTGCCTATGTCTCCCACAGTGCGGAACTGCTCTACCGGAATGTATATGAAGATTTTGAAAATGAAATCGAGCGCCTGGGATATTTTTTCACCAATATCCACAGCGAAGGGCAAAACCGGCCCGAAGACCTGCCAAACGCCAGGGTGCTCATGGACCGGAAACACCAGACCACTTACAGTTTCAAATGCACCTATGCCGGCAACACCCTGCTCCTGAAAAAAGGGAATCATAGGTTTGCCGTGGACAAAGCCGTGTATCAGAATCCTGGCCGGGAACTGGCTGAACATATGTTTATCACGGGTATCCATGGTCCGGGCAACCGGGTCACCTGGTTTGCCGGGGCCGCACCCAGCGGATGCGGAAAAACCACCACGGCCATGGCAGGGGATGAATTCATCGGCGATGATCTCGCCCAGATATGGATAGCCGATGACGGCAGCATCCGGTCCATCAATCCGGAATGCGGCATTTTCGGGATTGTGGAAGATGTGAACATGGACGGCGACCCCCTGCTGATGAAAATCTTAAGACAGCCCGGTCATGAAGTGATCTGGTCCAATGTCCTGATTGATGAGGAAAAGATCCCCCACTGGGCGGGTAACAATGAACCCTTGCCGGAGAAAGGCTATAATTTCCAGGGAGACTGGTTCAAAGGGAAAACCGATAAAAACGGAAAACCCGTTCCCTTATCCCACCCCAATTCCCGGTGTACCTTAAGTTCTTCCTGTTTTTCAACCTATTCCAGGGAAGCGGACAATCCCAAAGGCGCCTTGACAAGGGTGTTCACATACAGCGGCAGGGATAGCGACACAATGCCCCCGGTCCGTGTGGCAAAAAATTCCGACGAAGGGGTGGTGATCGGGGCCTGTATCGTATCGGCAGCAACTGCCACCGAAGTCGGGGCAACCGGTGTGAAACGGGCTCCCTGGGCCAATGCCCCCTTTATCCCGGGTGCTCTGGGCGATTATATGGAAGCCCAGTTTAAATTCTTTGGCAGCGAAAAGATAAAAAAAGAATACAAGCCGGTGATGGCCGGGCTCAATTATTTTCTGACCGGCCAGGCCAGGGGCGGGACCTCACCCGGACTGATCGGCGAAAAACGGGATGTAAAAGTATGGCTGGCCTGGCTTGAGCGCTATAGCCATAACGAAGTGGGCCATATTTCAACCCCCATTGGAAATCTTCCCCTTTATGAAGATTTAAAGCCATTGTTCAAGGCCATCATTGATAAGGACTATACAAAGGAAATCTATCTCAAACAGTTTTCCCTGTATATTGATCCTGTCATCAAACGGATTGATTTACAAAAAGAAGCCTATTCAAAGGAGAAAGGGATACCGGCCGTTCTGTTTGATATTCTTCACCATCAGAAAAACGAACTTCTCCTGTTAAAAGAAAAACACGGCAGCATTGTCTCTCCTGACCGGCTTGCCGGATAAATGCCGGATAAATGCTTTAAAAATCCTGCTGCCGGAAAAATTTCCAGGCAGCAGGTATCTGTTCATTTTTTATTTGACGCTGTCAAAGGCTTTTTTGAACCCGTCCAGGGACCCGGTAATGGTTTTGTCCGGGACGGCATAGGATAGCCTGAAATGGCCGGGACCGCCGAACCCTGTTCCGGGTACGGCCAGGATCTTGTTTTCCTGTAATATTTTCACAAATTTGAAATCATCTGAGATCGGGCTTTTGGGAAAAAGATAAAAAGCACCCTCAGGCACATCAAATTCATACCCTGCCCCATGAAGCCCTTCACAGAACATATCGCGCCGCCTCTTATAAATCCCGATATCCACGGTAACACCCTGGAGTGCTCCCACCACCTGCTGAAAAAGGGCCGGTGCATTGACATACATCATGGTATTGGCCACGCCTGCCGCACCGGCAATAACGGCGGCATCTTCAGCCTTGGGATGAATGGCCATGTATCCGATTCTTTCTCCTGCCAGGGACAATTCCTTGGAATAAGAGGTCAGGACAATGGTATGGGGATAGACGTCAAACATAGAGGGCACATCGACTCCATAGGCAATTTTCCGGTATGGTTCATCGGAAATGAGATAAATCCGTTTTCCGAATTTTTGACTCGCTGCATCCAATATCTTTCCCACCTGCATAAGTTCTTCCTCATTATATATCACCCCTGTCGGGTTATTGGGGGAATTGATGAGCATAACTCTCGTATTGGCGGTAATTGCTTTTTCAATGGCAGCAAGGTCCAGATGAAAATCCGGTAATGAAGTTACGGTTTTCAGGTTTGCACCGGCAATAAAGGCATACTGGTTATACCCGACAAAAAACGGGGCAGGGACCAGGATGTCTTCCCCGGGATTCATCAAAGCCCGCAGAATATCATTCAGGGCGCCCGCAGCACCGGCTGTCATGACAATAAGGTCCTGGGTCAGGCCCACATTGTATTCTTTGTTCAGGTAATCGGCCACGGCTTTTCTCACATGAGGATAGCCGCTATTGGGCATATATCCGTGGGATGTGGCCGGGTTATTGATCAATTGGATCAGGGTGTCTTTCACCTTCGCAGGCGGCGGAACATCCGGATTTCCCAGTGAAAAATCAAACACATTGTCTGGGCCGTATTGTGCCTTCATCCGGATTCCTTCTTCAAACATTTTCCGGATCATGGATGCGGATTCCACTATTTTGACCATCTTATCTGCTATAGGCATGGGATTTTCCTCCGATATTGAGTTAAAAAAAATTTCTTTACCATACATCAAATCTTCTGTGATGCAAAGACTCCTTTGAAAAAGGAATTGGAATTTTTTTCAACCCTTTTTTTCATGCCCATGACATAGCCGGGCCTTATCCCATCCTTCCACCGTGGATAGCCTCCTTCCCATACATAACGGATCAGCTCATGGAAAACCGGGATCGAAAATTCATAGGGTCCGACCCCGACCCTGTCATGAAAAAACCTGAAAGGCATGGGTTTTATTTTTGAGAAAGGCTTTATCTCCTCTTCAACCATCTTCTGTGTATTGAATCCTTCCGGGTTCTGCCTGAACTCTCCGGGATCATGGGGAAAGGGGAAAAGCTGATAAATCCTTCCGATAAACCCTGTGAACCGGACACCGTGGATGGCGCCCATGAGATCCCCGATATCGCCCGGGTTTTCAATCACGTCAACCTGTGGTTCAAGTTTTACGGATTCAATCTCTTTTTTTTCAGACAGGTCTCCCATCCATTCACAAAACCTATGGGCAAAAAAGAAATAATTTTCTAAAAGCAGCATATCCGATTCAATATTAAAAAATCCAAATGCAATGTTTCCATAATTTTCAGACCTGAAGGACAACGGCATAAACTCTTCTCCATAATAATTTTATGATTTATTTATCTTTATATACTACGTCTAAGATTAATTGAATGGTCTCTACAACCACCCGTCATTGCCGGGTGCAGACCCGGATGCTGTTGATCAGGGTTTCCACGGTATGCCGGTACAAGGACAGGTGGTCCTTGCCTGAAAAGATAGTGTGCTCGATTTTCTGAAGCTGGATGACCCCGTTGATGGCCCCCCAGAACATGAGGCTGAAGCGGCGGGGATCATCGCAGATCAATTGTCCGCTTTTGCACCCGGCTTCAATGACAGCCACCACCTGCATCAGGATCTCTTCACCATAACTGTCGATTTTGTGCTTCAGGGGGTCTGGCAAGGCAGGTTGCGGTGAAGACAAAAAATGATTGATCACGGTAAAATAATCTTTTCGGGTCCTGCTGAAATTGCGGTAGGCCATGGCTACCGCTTCCAGCTTCTGCTCAGGAGACTGAACCGTGTCCGCGGCCCGGGTGATATCGGATTTCAGCAGTTCAAGGCCTTCCCCGGAAAGATCAAAAATAATCTCATCCTTGTTTTTATAATACCGGTAGATGGCGGGCACGCTCAATTCAACCAGGGCCGCAATGGCGTTGACCGATGTCCCGGCAAGCCCCTTGCCAAACAACAGGGTCCGCGCAGCTCCCAGGATCTGGGCCTTGCGATCCGTTTTCTCCCGTTCCTTACGTTCCTTTACTCCCAATGGATTTATCCTTTAATTAACATGGGTACCTGTTATTCTGAAGCTGCTGCGGCTTGTTCCACTGCGGCAAGATCCTTATCATAAAACCCGGACCCTGCCCAGAAAAGCAGGCAGCCCAGAAGGGCAAACACCGGCAGCCAGGTCATGGCCCGTTCAAGGCCGAAGCGGTCGGACAAGGCCCCGATGAACAAGGGCCCGACAGCACTGCCTAAAAGATGCTGCACCACCACGTTGACGCTCAGGGAGACGGCCCTGAGCCCGGGATGGACCACATCCTGGGTAACGGCAACGGCAGCCGGCACAAATGCCACGGCAAAAACACCGGCAAGCAGCAGGATCAGGTATTGAACCTGGCCCCTGAAAAACCCGAAGGCGATGAACAGCAGCAGAGCCGTAACAGCCGATGACACTGCAGGAAACACCATGCGGGCATTGGACCGCCGTTTCATCCACCGGTCAGCCAGATAGCCGCCCAGAGGCGCCCCGACAATGGCCAGCAGCATCACGGTCCCGCCCTTGAACCCGGCCTTGCTCATGGACAGCCCTTCAAACCGGTAATAATAAGTGGGCAGCCAGGTGAGCAGAGAGGTGGTGACCAGAACATTGGCAGCAAAGCCAAGATTGGTAAACAGCAGAGTGCGGTTGCGGGTGAATTGCCGGATCATGTCGGCAAGACGCATCTTCACCAAGATTTTCTCATCTCCCCGGACCACGGTTTGAACCAGGGCAATGGTTTGGTAATCCTTAACCGTGAAAAACAACAAGGCAATGATCATTCCGGGCAGGGCCACAATCCCCAGGGCATAGCGCCACCCCAGATGCTCGGCCACCAGGCCCCCGATGGAGATGCCCAGGGCACTGCCCAGGGGAATGGAGGCGTTCCACAATCCAAGAACCCTTGCCCGCTGCGCTTTGGGGAAAACAGTGGCTATCATGGCCGTACCCCCGGGGGCATAACCGGCTTCACCGATCCCGATGGCTGTTCTGGCAATAAACAAATGGCTGAAATTCCGGGTAAAGGCACAGGCCAGGGTGGCCAGGCTCCACAGGACTGCCATCAACCCTATGCTTTTTTTGCGGCTCCACCGGTCCACCAGAATGGAAACCGGAAATGAAAAAACCAGGATGGACCAGTATACGGCGGAAACCAGGAGCCCGCACTGGGTATCGGTGATTCCCCAGTCTGCTTTAAGATAGGGGAACAAGGATACAATGACCATCCGGTCCATATAATCAAACAGATACAAAAGAAACAAAAGAGAAAACAGATACCACCGGTAGGTTTGTGACGGCATGGTTTCCAGGGCTGAGCTGTTTTTCATGGCAATCATCTCACATTAAAGGGTTAAGGCTGCGACAAGGTATCGTAGCAGCCATATTTACGGGTGGCCTCGAACATGGCAATACAATTGTCCGGATCAACCCCGGGGTGAAGGGAATTGGAAGAACAGATAATCAGCCCTCCCCCCTTGCCGCCGTCCAGGATGGCCTGGGAAACCGCCGCATCCACCTCTTGCGGGGTGCCATTGGGCAAAAGATCAATACAATCGATATTACCCAGCAGACACAGACGATCCCCACAGTATGCCTTAACTTTGGCCAGGGCCATTCCTGCCTGCGGCTCCAGGGGATTTAACCCGTCATAGCCGCTGTCCAGCAGAATATCCAGGAGGGGCCAGAGATTGCCGTCGCTGTGCCGCACGACCTTGAGCCCTTTTTGATGAGCTGCCTCAACAATGCGGCGGTTGTAAAAATTGACAAATTCCAGAAACTGGGCCGGCGAAATCAGTGGGAAATTTTTATCGGCAATATCATCTTCAATCACCAGGACATCAAGACCGGCGTCTGCCAGCAAATCGAGCTGGGCCAGGCTGTAGTCCAGGGTCATGCGGGCCACCTGATGAACAAATTGCGGATCATCGAACATCTTGAGCATCATGTTCTCCATCCCCATCAACCGCCAGCAGCGCACAAAAGTCCCCCGCATGAGCCAGAAAAGCGCCTTTTCTCCCTTGAAACGGTCCCGGGCAAGGTCCAGCAGCAGCAAATGCCCGCGGTCCGGCGCCGGCGGCGCATACCGGGCCAGATCCGATGCCTCCTTAACGGGATGGCCTTTGGCAACGGGCAGCCCGAAATCCGAAAGCGCATACACCACACCGAACTCATCCTTGATATACTGATCATCCAGGGCGGTTTCGTGGCCGATTTCAAAGGCGGAAAACCCGTCCACCTCAAAGGTTTCATGAATTAAAAACAGGGTGTCCAGCATTTTGAATTTTTCAGCATCATTCATCTTCCGGAAATCCTTCACCTCAGGCAGACCTTCTGTGATATGCCGGCCGATGCCGATGATGGGGGCCTCATTGATGCCATGAATATACAGGGGCACCCGGTCAGCCTGGCCGACAGCCAGAGCTTTTAAAATACGCTCTTTTCCGTTCATCTTGATTCCTTTGCATGAGAGACCAGGGCCATTGCCAGAAGGGCTGCCGCAGCAGCATCCGCCCCATAGGCGTCCGCACCGATGCTGTCGGCAAATGCCTGGGTAACGGCACCGCCGCCGGCCATGATCCGGACATGTTTGCGCACCCCGGCCCGTTCCAGGGCCTCGATGGTCTTCCCCATAAAAGGTGCTGTGGTGGACAAAAGGGCGCTCATGGCCACAATCTGCACGGTTTCATCGACAGCAGCGACAAATTTCTCAGGCAAGGCATCAATCCCGACATCAATCACCTCAAACCCCTTCCCCTCCAGCATTGTGGAAACCAGATTTTTCCCGATATCGTGGTGATCCCCCTGCACCGTCCCCAGCACCACCCGGCCGGCCGGTGCATTGCCGCTTTCTGCCAGCAAGGGTTTTAAAATGCCCAGGGCGGCATGCATGGCCCTTGCGGCCAGGAGCATATGGGGGATATAAATTTCTCCTGTTTGAAATTTCTGTCCAACCACATCCATCCCGGCAATCAGCCCCTGGCTGAGCACTTTCTCCGGTGTCATTCCCGAGTCCAGGGCCTGCCCGATCAATTTTGCGATCTGTTTGACATCCCCTGTTTGCAGTGTTTCCAATATCCGGTTGAGTATCATGGCCCCTTTCCCCTTTGATGCAATTTATGTTAATAGTACTAACTTAATGAATTATATTTAATTCGTAAATCAGCCCATGTCAAGCCATAAAATCTGGCACTGGATATTTGTCATAAGAAATCTTGCATAACCCGTTTTAAGGGTGATCACCCTAAATTCCCGGTCACACTGTGGAGGATAAAATTTCTATGACTTAGATTGTATGCGATTTTTGTAAAAGTTCTAAAGGCCTGGAAACGGTGGGCTGTTTGAGGGAAGCATGACTTAAGTTTTTGCCAAACCGCCATTGGTTGTGGTGTTCCAGGGCAAGAAAAAGATGATCCGTCAACTCCTTGTCATCAAGATACGGGGCGATTCTTTTCAGCCATGAGGTATAGGTCTCGTAAGGATAACGCGGAAAGCCTTTTTCAGACAGGATCTCTTCTATCCGATAAAATCCGCTTGCCTTGTCTTTTTTCTTTTTCCCCTGCCGGCCAGGCTCTGGGATTCTTTTGATCTGCCCTGCCCTTCTGAGTCTTAAAAACAATATAATCCCCAGGGGAAGGGTGAGCCAGAGCCCATAAGTCTCCATGAGTATAACTCCTGTTTCATGGCGGAGCCGGGACAGTTCGAACCTGAAAAAAGAAAAGAGGTCCTGCAACCGGGAAGTTGGAATTTTTTTGGTGTCAAAGTTCAGAAAAGACGGCGGTGTGGTATCCATATTGCGCCATTGTCCATTGACAAAAACCTTGGCCCAGGCATGGGCATCCCTCATTCTGACAACGAGGCGGTCTTCCCGGGAAGAATATTCATGGGCGATAAATCCTGTTGCATACCGGGCCGGTATCCCGGCCTGACGCAAGAGAAGTACGGTTGCCGTGGCAAAAAATTCGCAGTGGCCTGCTTTTGTGGTAAACAGAAAATTCTCTAAAGGCGTCCTGCTTTTACCTTTACCCTTTAATTCAAGGGAATAGGTAAACTCAGATAAAAAAAAGGCATGTATGGTTTTCAAAATTTCTTCTTCGGTTTTATTTTCAAACCCAAGCTTTTGTGCTGTTGCTTCAAGAATGGGTCTTTCCTTTATGGGAATAAAATAATCGTCCGGCTCGGGCAAAGCATCATAGGTTAATGACCCGGTATAGGACACAACCGCTTTGATGAGCGGTGGGCCCTCTTCGATCCGGATCACCTGCATGGCATTTTTCCCGCAATCCCCTGTTTTCATTTCAGAGATGTCAATAACACCGGGAGGAAGGTTTAAAACCGCTTTTCCCTTTTGCAGCCGGAAATACTGGGTCATTTTCCTGGGATTTTCTGCTGAAGGATTCACCTGCCAAAAATTGCTGCCCTTTTTCCCTTCAATCCGTTCAAACCTGTATTTTGCAAACCAGTTGGAAGATGAAAACCGGTTATAGGTGCTGCCGTGAAGAAGATAAATTTTCCCCGGCACATAATCATCAAAGGAGACCCGGAGCACGATTGCGCCTGAAAATTTTTGATTCCCGATTTCACCCAGGGACGTATATGTTTTAAACGGGTTGCTATCGTAATAACGGGCATAATAGGACATGATCCAGTGACTGATGTTGCGCCCTGCTGCACGTACAAACGCCTGCCCTTCATACCCTATGAGGATCACGATAAGCATGCACACACCCCACCCTGCCGGAGGAATCCGTCTTGAACGCATCGGCCAAAGCCCCCAGGCAAAAAACAGTACTGCACTGGAAAAATACAAGAAACCCTTTGTATTTGCCGACGCTGCCGACATGAGGCAAAAAAAACCGTAAATATAGGATACATCTATTGCTTTTTCCTCATAGAATCGTATTTCTGCTTTTTTCCGTGTTGCAAAGAAAAAGGATTTGATATCTATTCTGCCGGTTAGGGAAAATTCCTGGGCACCGATAACAGGAAAAAAAATAAGGGGAAGCCATTTTAAAAGGATGAAATTGGTTTTCTGGGATTCCACGGTCAGGGCCACGACAATGGTTCCGGCCAGAAGAACCGTGCTGATGTCCACAAATTTATTAAAATCAGCAGATTGCATCTCAAACCGGGTTTTCATGGTTCGGGCGGATTCAAGGATGATTGCGGGAAACACAGCAACCCATAACAGCTCAGTCTGCCATCCCCAGAAAAGGAGAATGGCACCTAAAAAAAATCTTGGCGTTTTCATATCCCTGAAAGTTCCTCCAAAACTTTGCCGGTCTGGACCACCCGTATGGTCTGACAGACATCCCGTGTTTTTTCGGCCAGGTCTTTCTTTTTTGATGCATCTTCTGCGAGGACAATGATAAAGCAAGGCACAAGGGCTTCATGGATGATCCGGCATATCTCTTCCTGTTCCTTTTCCCAGCTTGAAAAAATACAGACGGCACCGGATATTTTTTTTAAACCGCGCTCAAGGACGGCTTTCAGTTCCAGGATGGTTTTATCCCGGCAGGGCTCCACACAGGAGAGAATTTCAAGCATCTTCTCAGAACCGCCAAGCCCTCTGCCGGATGAAAAGGAATAAATCCCATGATTAGCAAACATAAGATCCAGGATGGAATCCTGGGGCCGGGACAAAGCCACATAGGAAGCGGCAATGCTCACGGCTTCTTCGAAAACCGCTTCCCTTTCCGGGGGTACAAAGGTGTCCAGGATCAAGGCATGCCGCACGAAAAACTCATCTTCAAATTCCTTTATCACCAGTTCCCCGGTTCTGGCAAAGGTCCGCCAGTGGATAAAGCGCATGGGGTCGCCAGGACGGTAATAGCGCAGGCTCATGAATTCATCGGAATTTCCGACAGAGGATGCAAGATTGACCCCGCCCGGATGATATTGGCGCGTTGACTGTAAATCCGGCGGATCAAGGGCATATCGCTTTGGCAGCACCAGGAGTTTTTTTGTTTTTTTAATGCAGAAAAGCCGCATAAAAAGCCCCAGGATATCCGGCCGTGCCAAGGTAACTCCTGTAAAATGGATATATCCCCGGTAATTGGGAACAAATGCCGACGTGACCCGGATAGTTTCCCCAGGTGGCAGATCCGGCAGTAGTATGGGTCTGAAGCTTGCTTTTCCGGCTTTGAGAATCAGCCACACCCACCTGTAATACAGAATTTTCCTGTCCCAGGCGTTTCTGATGTGTTCATAGGGTTCTTTTTTTTCCAAAAGGGTTTTCAAATCCGGTCTTGGATCGGCCAGGTCTTCAAAAAGGATGATCCCCTTTTCGGGTTTCCTCCCGGTATTGGTGATGTCAATTGAATAGGTAACCTTTTTGCCCACGGTTGCATATTCAGGAAGGATATGCCTGACCCTGACTCTCAGCCGGAAAGGAATCAGGCTTAACCCTGCTGAAACACTGAGAACGGAAAAACTGACGGCCATAACCTGGTACAGGGTGGTTTTAAATATATTCAGCCCAAAAAGGGCTGTCATCAAAAAAACAGCCGTCATCATGACCCCGGCCGGTGTAATATGCCTTTTCAGCCAAAACCCGACTGCATAAAACAAAAAATAAGACCGGTATAAAAACCTTTCCTTCATCATGATTCAAGAACCATCTTTATACAGGAACCGGGATGGATTTTAAAATCTCATCCACAAGACTCCGGGCAGACACACCGGAAAATTTTAACCCATGGTCCAGGACAAGCCTGTGTGCAATAACACGGGTCGCAATTTCCTGGATATGATCCGGCCTGACAAAGTCTGCTTTATCAAAAAGCGCCAGGGCCTGGGCTGTTTTCATGAGCGCAATGGATGCCCTGGGGCTTGCACCGAGAAGCACACCCGGTTTTTCCCGGGTAGCCGTGACAAGGGCTACAATATAATCTTTTAATTCCTTTGAGACAAAGACCTCCCCTGTGAGCTGCCGAAGTTTCAGGCCTTCTTCCAGGTTCACACAGGGCAGAACCGAATGAATGGGATGGGTTTGACTCTGTTCGGAAATCATCAGAGCCTCGGTTTCATTTGTCACATACCCGAGTTCAAGCTGCATGGCAAACCGGTCCATCTGGGATTCCGGCAAAGGATAGGTTCCCCTGGATTCAATGGGATTCTGGGTGGCGATGACGAAAAAAAGAGCTTCCAGGTTCATAAGATTGCCGTCAATGCTCACCTGTCCCTCTGCCATGGCTTCCAGAAGAGCGGACTGGGTTCTTGGGGATGCCCGGTTGATCTCATCAGCCAGGAGGATATGGGTAAATACAGGCCCTTTGTGAAGCCTGAATTCCTTTTTTTCCGGATCAAAGATGGAAACCCCGAGGATATCGGAAGGCAACAGATCCGGCGTGAACTGGATGCGTTTGAACCGGGCATCCAGGCTTTTGGCAAGGGCTTTGGCAAGGGTGGTTTTCCCTGTTCCGGGGTTATCCTCCAAAAGGATATGACCGCCGCCGGCAAACCCGGCCAGGATATAGCGGATATTTTCCTTCTGGCCTTTGATCACGGTCTCAATATTATCGGATAATCTCATAAACAGTTCATGGGCGAAAAGGATGTCGGATTTTTCCATGTCTTTTCCTTTGAATTAGAACCATAGACGGTATAGCTTTTTAAGTACCATGTTTTTACACCAACCACAACTTTTGTTAACCTCCTGATAAAAAAAGGATTGACTTTTTACCGGTACTCCTATCCTAATATTTCAACAGGGTTAAATTATAGGGGATAACGATGAATATGCAAACACTGCCCATTTTTCTAATGATCATCCTCTGTCTCAGCGGATTTTCCGGATGCCGGAACGAGACTATTCAAGTTCCTGTCCCTCCGGTGGTGCTGAATGTGGATGAGCAAGAGGTGGTTTTTGGGTCTTCCCTGGCATTGCAGGGCCATGCAGGCTACCTGGGGCAGGAAACCCTCAAAGGCGCCATGTGTTATCTTGAGCACGTGAACGAAAACGGAGGTGTACACGGGAGGACCATTCGCCTCATCACCCGCGATGACAGTTATGATCCGCCCAAATGCCTGGCCAATACCCAGCGGTTTATTATTGAAGACCAGGTGTTCGGGCTTTTCTGTTATGTGGGAACGCCCACAACGGTGAAAATCCTTACCCTGGTGGAAGAAGCAAAGATTCCCCTCCTGGGCATGTTTACAGGTGCCAATGCCCTTCGCGACCCTTTTTTACCCTATGTAATCAATGTCAGGGCATCCTATTATCAGGAGACCGGAATCGCTGTCGACCATATGGTAAAGGACCTGGGACTCAGCAAGATTGCAGTGTTCTATCAATATGATGCATTCGGATTCGACGGCCTTACCGGAACCGAGCTGGCCCTCAAACGATACCGGCTTGAACCTGTGGCCAGGGGAAGTTATGTGCGGGGGACCCATGATATCAAGGAAGGCCTGGAAAAAATCATAGAATCCGGGGCTGAAGCCGTGGTTATGATAGGCACATCAGACCCTTGCGCCAATTTTATACGAAAGGCCATGCAGAATAATTTTTCCCCCATTTTTTACATGGTCTCTTTTGTCGGGGCAAAAGAGCTGTCCAGGAATATGATGAATACCGATACGGCCGGGGTGAATATCCTCATGTCCCAGGTGGTTCCGCCGCCCAAGACCCCGGATGGCGGAATCGCCCCCAGTGCTGTTGAATTTGCCCATCTCCTGGCAAAGTATTATCCCGGGGAAGAGCCGAATTTTGTGGGGTTTGAAGGATATATCAATGCCAAGGTCCTGGTGGAGGGCCTGGAACGGACAGGAAAAGAATTGACCCGGGAATCCTTTTTAGACGCCATTAATTCCATGAATGATTTTTCCCTGGGCCCGGATGTTCGGCTGTCCTTTGGCCCCAAAGACCACCAGGGCATGGACACCATCTATTTCACAAAATTACACAGGGACAGGTTCAACCTTTTGGCGGACTGGACAGAGCTGGCCGGGAAGAATCCCGGAAGAGACAAATCAATAAACAAGGACAGGCAGAAATGATCCGCTATTACGAGCAGGTCTCATTAAAAAACCAGATTTTTGTCACCATCCTGGTTGTCATCCTGATCATCAGCGCCACCATTGCCCTCCTGGCCCGGTGGATTCTTATCTCAGGCCTGACCAAGGAGCTTGAGCTGCGCGGGATTGCCGTGGCCCATTCCATTGCCGAAAGAGGCGCCGGGTTTGTGCTTGAAAAAAATTCCCCTGAGCTTTTGACCCTTATATTTGATGAAGCCAGGCTCAGGGAACGGCAGCACATGATTAATTATATCTATGTCCTGGACCGCACCGACCAGGTCATCTCCCATACCTTTACCATCCCTTTTCCTTCTGAATTCAGCAGGATCAACCCCATGCCGGAAAATGCACAGCACAGCGTCCGGCTGGTGGAACACGGGACCAACACCTCCTACGACATTGTCGTGCCCATGAACGAAGGGCTCTATCGGATCGGAACGGTTCATGTGGGGCTGAGCAAAGAGCATATCGACAAACTGGTCTCAAAACTCAGGTTCATGTTCTTAGGATTTATTTCAGCAGTCATCGTCATTATTTTTTATGTCAGCCACAGGATATCCAGGCACATTACCATGCCCATCACCCGGCTGACCCGGATCTCGGATGAACTCAGCCGGGGAAATTTTGATTTTAATCTCAATCCTGAAGGCAATACCGTGGACCTGGAAGAAACCATAGGCTGGGGGGTGACACACTGTCCGGCTTATAAAGACACCAATATGCCCTGCCGGCATTTTGATCAGCAGAGCAGGCATTTCAGGAACATGGATGCCGGGAGTGAAAAAATGTGCCTGGACTGTCTTTTTTACAGGAAAAACCAGGGCCGGGATGAGGTTTCCCAGCTTGCTGATTCTTTTTTGAACATGGTCTGGTCCATCCGGCTTTACCGGAAACGGCTCCAGGAGTCTGAATTAAAATACCGGTCTCTCTTTGACTCGGCTCCCAACCCCATTTTTGTTGTGGACGCATCCACGGAGACCATTCTGGATGCCAACCCCAGGGCAGAAGAGCTTTATGAATATCCCCTTGAAGCTCTTTTCGGCATGCCGTTTCAAAAACTGGGACAGGATCATATCAAAGATTCCCCGATTGCCGTCCAACCCTATGGGGACACAGGAAAGTCAGGGTCTGCAAGAGACTATGTCTATTATCCTAAGATCCTGCATCTTAAAAACGGGGGCCATCCCTTTTATGTGAATATGCACGCCTGCCCCATCAGCTACGGCGGCCGCCAGGCAGTTGTGGTGGCCATTACCGATATTACGGAAATGATCGAAAAAGATGCCCAGCTCGTTCAGGCAGCTAAAATGAAAACCCTTGGTGAAATGAGCGCCGGCATTGCCCATGAGATCAACCAGCCCTTGAATACCATCAAAATGGGCAGCGAATATTTAAATCTCTTGCTGGATCAGAAAAAAACCATTACCGAAGCACAGATCCGGGATATGGTCACGGAAATCAGCGAACAGGTGGACCGGGCCACGGAGATTATCAATAACCTGAGGGCATTCGGCAGAAAATCCGAACTGACCATGGAGCTGGTGAGTATGAAAGAACCGATCCAGGGGGTTCTCTCCATTATCGGCCGCCAGTTTTCCATCCAGAAAATTACCATCCGTCTGGATCTGGCAGACAATCTGCCCCTGGTAAAGGCACAGAATAATCATTTACAGCAGGTGTTTTTTAATCTGCTCAACAATGCCAGGGATGCCATCCAGGAAAAGATGGAAACCCAGCCGGATCTTTACGGGGATATCCTTGTGCAGACCTATGCAAAAGACGGCAAGGTGATCGTGGCCGTGACGGACAATGGTTCCGGAATCCCGGAATCTGTCCGGGGTAAAATTTTCGAACCTTTTTTTACAACCAAACAGACCGGTAAAGGCATGGGCCTGGGCCTGGCCATTACCTATGGGATTGTCCGGGATTATGGCGGGACCATTGAAATTGAGAGCACTCCGGGACAGGGAACCAGCTTTTATCTGATATTTTCCGCAGTATGATGTATACAACAGGATCATGACTCACCCAAAAAGAGGACACAGGATAAAATGACAGATATAAAAGAGATGCAACAGGAAACAATTCTGGTCATTGATGATGAAAAAACCACCCTTAAAATGTTCAGGCTGTTTCTTGACCTTTACGGGTTTGATATTCATACGGCAGAGTCGGGTGAAGAGGGGCTTGAAATTTTTGACCGGGAAAAACCCGGTATCGTTTTGACCGATATCAAGATGCCGGGCATGGACGGCATTGAAGTCTTAAAAGAGATCAAACGAAGATCCCCCCAGACCGAGGTCATTGTCATTACCGGCCACGGCGATATGGATCTTGCCATCCAGGCACTGAATCTGGATGCGGCTGATTTTATCAACAAACCCATTCAGCGGCAGAGCCTGGAAAATGGTCTGACCAGGGCCCGTGAACGCCTGAAAATCGCCCGCAGCCTCCAGAATCAGGTGAACGGCAGAATGACAAACACTGCTTTTATCATCAGACTCCAGGGCAATATCAGTGCCAAAAGCGAACCATACCTGAGAGAGGCTTATGCAGATGCTTTGCAGAAAAAGACAAAACGGGTGGTCTTTCATTTTGACGACAGCACTTCCGTGAGTGGTGCCGGCATCGCCATTTTGACCCAGCTCATTCTCGAGAGCGAAAAAGAAGGGATTGAGATTGTCATGGCCGGGGTTCCCGAGAATTTTAAACGGGTATTTGATATTGTGGGGCTAAGCCGTATGGTCAAACTTTTTGCCACGGTTGAAGATGCCTGCACAATAGAATAAAATCGAAAAAATGATAAAAAAACAGGGAGAGTGTATGAAAATATCAAAAATATCCATATTGATGATGCTGATTCTCTTTTTTTCAGTCACCTCAAACGCAGAGAATCCCAAGCCTGAACCGGGCAAAAAGCTTGTCCCCCTGGCACTGCCGGCACCCTTGGACCCGGCAGGCAAAAAAAGCCTGGGGTTGAAAAATACCAAGGTTACGTTCAGCATTTCCGATCTTAAATATGAACTTGTCCTAATGGAGGTCATCGGCGTCTATTGTCCCCAGTGTTTTAAACAGGCGCCGGATTTTAACAAATTGCATGAGCGCCTGAACAAAGGAAAAATGAAGGGCCGGGTGGCCATGTTTGCTTTGGCGGCCGGGGGTACGGATCCGGAAATTGAGCAGCTCGTTCAAAGCAGGCAATACATTTTCCCAGTGGTCAGTGATATGGAATTCAAAGCCCACAAACTTTTAGGGGAACCCAAAACCCCTTTTACCATTATCTGCCGTCCGGATGGAACCATCCTCTATACTCATCTCGGGATTATCACCGATATCGACGCCTTTTATGCAGAAATCAAGGAATTTCTGGGCAAGTGAAGACCATGGCCGGTGATATGGACCGCAAACAATATCATCTTGCCCTTATCCGGGAAACCGCTGCTGAGCTTCACGGTGTGCGTCACCCAAAGGTTATCCTGGAATCCTTTCTCATGTCTGCCCAGGGCGGGATAGGCGCCCTGGGAGGATTTGCCGTACTTACGGACAGGACTAAGGACATCACCGATCTCATTGTCAGGGGTGAAGACAAGGTCAGTCATGACAATATCCGGATTTTAGTCAAAGCTGCCTGTGATCCTGACCTTTCCCAGGCAAAACAATTTCCGTTTTTTTTATCACAAACAAAAATCAGGCAGCTTCCCCAGGGGTTTACGCTCATCCTGGCCTGTCCCATGGAAGACGGCAGACTCGCGTTTCTGGGGCTGGCCCCTGCCATGCACGGCCGGGACTATGATGATGAAGACTGTCAGCTTTTGATAAGCCTTTCCACTCTTTTCCAGATCAGTCTCAATGCAGCCCTCTTTTCGACCCGGGTAGAGCTTTTAAATGCCGAGCTTGAAAAACAAAATACCGACCTTGACCGCCAGGTCTTTTATCTTAACGGACTCAGGGAATTGTCTATGGAAGCGGGAGAATCCGTTGATGTGGAAAAATTTTTATCTGCATTTCTGCCGACTCTCCTGGGACGGTTTTCCAGATCCAGGGGAATGGTGGTGCTTCACGACAGAACCACCAAAGACGTGTGGTTAAAGAGCATGGGCATTGAACCGGAACCATCCATGACACCTCAAATAGTGAACCGGCTCTTGTTTCTTTGTCTTGCCGGGATTCAGGACAAGCATATAAAGCCTCTTCAGCCGGAACCCGTCCTTCAGATTGAACCGCTTTTTGACCTGGTTCCGGGTTTTACACCCCAAAATGTTTTTCTCTTTCTTGTAAAAGACGGGATGTATGGCGCCATCCTTCTCGGCCCCCCCCTGGAGGACCGCAGATTCTCAGACCAGGAAAAAGAACTCTTATCCGCCTTTGTGGCCCAATCCGTTCTTCATCTGAAAAATGCCGACTCCTTTGCAGCCATTGTCGCTTTAAACAAACATCTGGCTGATCGGAATCAGGCCTTGCAGGAAACCATTGATGAACTGACCCGGGCCGAACACCGCATCACTGTCCTTGAAATTGCTGCAAGACGCATTGCACAGATGGTAAACCGCAATGCAGAAAAGCTCATGCAGATCAGGCCCCTGGATTTTATCCTCCTGATCGGGATCAGTATTGTTCTTGGCACGGTTTTTAACCTGCAAAACCCCAGGGGCATATCCTTTTTCCCCTTGCCAAAACCCGATGGGGTCAAATTCATCACTGCTTTAGAGGCAGACAAGATCTTATCAGAGAAAAATGCACTTTTGATAGATGCAAGGCCAAGGGAATTCTATGAACTCGGGCATATGAAAGGTGCTGTAAATGTCCCGCCGGCTCTTTTTGATGCCGTTTACACAGCAAACTTCAATACTGAAGACCCGGAGCGGCCCTTGGTGATTTATGGAAGAAATTTCAGCCGTCTTTTTGATGAAACCGTGGCCAGAAAATTTCTATACCGGGATCACGAACAGGTGTATATCCTTACCGGGGATATTCATGATCTTTTTATTCCAGGAGGGCAATAATCATGTCAGGCCGGTTTTCCACCTGGATCAGGCATCCCTTTTCAGCCCTCATGGTCCGGTTTTATATCGGAGGGCTGTTTATCTATGCAAGCCTTAATAAAATCAATTTTCCTGCCGAGTTTTCAGACAATATTGCTTCTTATCTCCTGGTCCCCCATTTCCTTGTCAACCCCATGGCTGTTTTCCTGCCGTGGATCGAACTTGTGAGCGGTGTCTGCCTTGTGGCAGGCATTCGCGTCAGAGCCTCTGCCGCAGTGATCTCAACCCTGCTTGGAACCTTTACCATTGCCTTGACGGTAGTGCTTTTAAAAAAGACCCCCATTGACTGCGGCTGCTTTCAGAATGTGGGTGATCCTGTCTCCCGGATTACCCTTTTCCGGGATCTTCTCTGGCTTGCCATGGGGGTGTATGTTTTCCGCTACGACAGCCTGATCCATCTGGACCGGCTCTTTATGATCAGGCCCGAGGATCTGGACAATCCTTAAGGTTATGCGCCTTTAAATATATGATCACACTGAACGCTTCAACGCTATTTGATAACTCTCCCAAACTTATCTGTGCGCCGATGTTAGCCATAAGACCGGTTCTCCGAATACTGATTCAAAATATTTCAAAATCCGAATTAGGTGATGCTTGCAATCCCCTGTTGTATGGTTTAATTTATGGCAGTTGTTCATCGAAAGTCTTTTTTCTGTGATCTTTGAGCGGTTCACATGAATGGAGACTTTCGGTTATTCCCGTAAATGCCAAACCCTGGGAGTCTCCCCGTGCAGGATGTTCTGTCAAAGATGCAGGAAACAGCAGGTAAATATGCTGCAGTGATTTCCCAGGTCCTGGATGTGGATGTGGAAATAATAAATGCAAGCCTGGAAAGGATCGCCGGAACCGGCCGGTTAAAGGATAAGCTCAACCACAGCATAGAGAATCAGGGAGACTTATATAAAAAGGTTATCGAAACCGGAAAGAGACAGGTCATTGATAACCCGGGAGAGCATGCGTTTTGCAAAAACTGTCCCCAAAGACTGTGCTGCGAAGAAACATTTGATATGGGTGCGCCCATCAGGCTGAAGGAACAGGTGGTGGGTGTCATCGGGCTGATTTGCTTTACTGAAGAGCAAAAATTCCATATTCAGGAACATTTTGATATCTATACCCGGTTTCTTGATCAGATCGCAGAGTTGATTGCATCAAAAACCCTTGAAATAGAAGAAATGGAAAGAAACCATGCGGTTATTGAGCTGCTGAATGAGATCATAGACAATGTGGAAGAAGGAATTATCGTTCTTGACAGAAAACAAAAAATATTAAAGATCAATTCCATTGGCAGAGCTGTGCTGGGTCTTGAGAACGAAACCGGCAGCTTTAGTGTTAAGATTATTCCTTCCGGGAATGACATCCCTACGTTTAGCGAATATAAGGTTATTGTCAATGGAATTTTAAGAGAAGTGATCGGCAGGATGTTTGAGATAAACAACCCGGACTATAACCGGATTTTTATGTTCAAGGATGCCGAATTGGCAAAAGTACAGGCCCTTGCCCTGGCTGCGACAAAGGAACGGTTCGGTCTTGACAGCATATCGGGTGAGTCTGAGGCAATCCGGGAGCTTAAGGAAAGAGTAAAAAAAATTGCTTCTTCCAATTCAACGGTATTGATTACCGGAGAGAGCGGAACCGGCAAAGAGCTGTTTGCCAGAGCCCTCCATGAAGAAGGAGACCGTATGGATGGCTCCTTTGTTGCCGTCAACTGCGGTGCGATACCTGAAGGTTTATTGGAAAGCGAACTTTTCGGATATGTAAAGGGTGCTTTTACGGGTGCGGATCCTAAAGGGAAAATAGGCCTGTTTGAGCAGGCCGACAGGGGTACGCTTTTCCTGGATGAAATCGGTGACATGCCCATATATCTGCAGACCAAGCTTTTAAGAGCATTGGAGCAAAAAATAATCAGCAGGCTTGGTTCAAATACAACAGTCAAGGTAGATGTCCGGGTAATTGCGGCTACGAATCAGGATCTGGAAGAAATGGTGGCAGAACGGGCTTTCAGAGAGGATCTATTCTATCGTTTAAATGTCATTCCGCTCAAGATTCCCCCTCTAAGAAGCAGAAAAGAGGATATCCATCTTCTGGCAAGCGGATTTATTCACCGCTTCGCAGGCTTGTTCGGAAAAAGAGTTGCCGGCATCAGCCAGGGTTTTTGGGACCTGATTGAAAGATATGCCTGGCCCGGTAATGTGCGGGAGCTTCAGAACACAATCGAATATGTCATCAATATGATGGAGGACCAGGCTGTTCTTACGGCCGGGCTGCTCCCGGAAAAGATGAAAATTAGTCTGGCAAACTGCGAGAAGCCGGATTTGTCAAGCCTTGAACAGATGGAAGAAAAACTGCTTCTCAAAGCATTTGAATTGTATGGCAGTGACGGACCGGCAAAGAGACTGATAGCTGAAAAGATGGGAATCGGTATTGCAACGCTGTACCGTAAGCTGAAGAAATACGATATTGGATAGAACTCGTTGTTATCAAAATGATAATTTTCTCATTTTGATAATCAATTGGAATAACGCTTCATAGAGGCCAGGTGTGTTAAAATACTGGTCTGTCATCAAACAGGCGATTATCTAAATGATAATCGCTTTATTCTATCTGTGGTTGATATGAGAAAAAACTTAAGAAAAATAAGCAGTTATCCAGGAAAAAAGGGATTTGGCATAAAATGTGCTGATAAAATGCTCTATATGTTGCACAAAAAACATAATGGAGGCTGTAATGATTGAATATTTGAATGAGATAACAAAAATAAAAGCATTAGCCGGTTCGCCCGGGAAAAAAGCCGGGGCAGGAATGACGGGTTTGCAGCATGCTGAGCTTGCCGTACGGTTCCATACGACCATGCCGGGCTACCGGGTTACGCCCCTGGCAAAACTTGACCAACTGGCGAAATCCTTTGGCATAGCAGGGATTTATGTCAAGGATGAATCCTGCCGCTTCGGGCTCAATGCGTTTAAGGTTTTAGGCGGGGCCTTTGCCATAGCAAGCCTGCTCGCTGAAAAGCTTGGCATGGATATAAGCCGGGTGAGCTTTGACATGCTCCGGTCCGGTGAAGTAAGAAGCCGGCTTGGCGATGCGGTTTTTGTAACGGCTACGGACGGGAACCACGGCAGGGGAGTTGCCTGGACTGCGGAAAAGCTCGGCTTTAGGTCCGTTGTATATCTTCCGAAGGGTGCTGCTGCAGCCAGGGTCGATGCCATCCGTGAAGCCGGCGCCGAAGTTATCGTGACGGATTTGAACTATGATGACGCAGTAAGGCTGGCAGCAAGGATGGCTGAGGAAAAGGGCTGGTGGCTGGTTCAGGATACGGCTTTTGAAGGGTATGAAAAAGTTCCGGCATGGATCATGCAGGGATACACTACCATGGCAGCCGAAGCAGTTGAGCAGCTCCGGCTGTATGGGGAACAAAGGCCGACCCATGTTTTTCTGCAGGCAGGAGTCGGATCTATGGCAGGAGCTGTACTGGGTTATCTTGTAAACCGGTATGGGGCAGATTACCCTGCGACGATTATTGTCGAGCCTGAGAATGCGGCATGTATCTATAAATCGGCAGGATCGGAGGACAAAAAGCTCTGCAAAGCCGAAGGCAGCCTGGAAACCATTATGGCAGGGCTGGCCTGCGGAGAACCGTGTCCCATTGCCTGGGAAATATTAAGGGACTATTCGGATTATTACTGTACGTGTCCGGATTATGTAGCAGCCAAAGGCATGAGGATTCTCGCCAATCCTTTGGGGAATGATCCAAAGGTTGTTTCCGGGGAATCAGGGGCAGTGGGAGCCGGACTTTTGGCAATACTGATGCAGAACCGGGAGCTTGCTGCCATGAGAGACTCTTTCGGACTTGATGAAAAGTCGGTGGTGCTGCTTTTCAGCACGGAAGGCAATACTGATCCGGGAAACTATAGGGATGTTGTATGGGATGGAAAATATCCATCTGTATAATCCATTTTTTTTAGAGGCATTTTTATGAAAGAACGAATACAAGAGATGTTAAAAGAGGTTGAAGCGGATATGATAAGCTTTGCCCGGGAACTTACGCGTATAAAGAGTTATACCGGCCAGGAAAAGGACATCGTGATGCACATAAGAAAAAAGATGCTGGCTTTGGGTTATGATGATGTCATCGTCGATGGAATGGGGAACGTCATCGGGATAATAGGAAACGGCCCGACCCGGATTCTGTACGATTCCCACGTGGATACAGTAGCTGTCAGGGATGAGCAGGAATGGACCGTGAAGCCCTTTGGCGGAGAACTCATTGACGGCAATTTGTATGGACGGGGTGCAGTAGATATGAAAAGTGCTGTTGCAGCATCGGTTTATGCCGGATATGCCATGAAAAAACTGAAATTTCATGAGGGAAAGACCATCTATATCTCCACCTCGGTAATGGAAGAGGATTTTGATGGAGAATCCATCTTTTATGAATGCACCGAAGGCGGGCTGAACCCGGATTTCACTGTTATTTGCGAACCGACCCAGTGTAAGCTGGCAGTAGGGCAGCGGGGCAGAGCGCTCATACGGATCAAAATGAGCGGAATTCCGGCTCACGGCGGGGCTCCGGAGAAGGGTGACAATCCTGTATACAAGACACCTGAAATCATAAGGCGGATAGAAGCATTGGGAAATAAATTCATGGCAATGGAAGGTGAAAAAGGCTCCCTGGCACTAACCTGTATCGAGGTTGAAGCTGCTTCAAAGAATGCCATACCATCCAAATGCAGCATCTATGTTGACCGCCGTCTTGTGAAGGGTGAAGATGAAACGGCAATGGAAAAGGAGATGAATGCTTTGCTTGCCGGAACTGACGCTGCATGGGAAGTGTACAAAGTAACCCAAAAAAGCTGGACAGGGAGGGATATTACCTTGCATTCCTTTATGCCGGCATGGGAAATCGATAAAGAACATCTGCTTACAAAAGCAGCAATCAAGGCTTTCAGTGAACTGAACGGAGCCGCTCCTGAGCTGTGCAAATGGGATTTTTCAACTAATGGGGTTGCCAGTATGACAAGGCTTGGCATACCCACGATCGGTTTCGGACCAGGGGACCCCAAACAGGCTCACTGTGTTGATGAGCATTGCCCGGTTGAGGAGATTAAAAAAGCTTTTGAATTTTATATAGGTCTGGCAGCGCGGGTTTCGGCCCCTTGACTTTTCAACTATGAAAATCCGGATAATTGACACTTGACTTTAAGTTATGTCGAAGCTAAAGTTTGATATTACTTAAAGCCGAGGAGCGAATATGTGGATAGAACGTTTGATAAAAAAAAGAATCCTTCAAATGACGGCTTCCCGGCCGGCCTTGCTGCTAACCGGGGCTAGACAGACCGGAAAAACATCCCTGCTGCAGCGTGTGTTCCCTGATGTGGAATACATAACATTTGATCATTTAAGACAGGTAGAAGCGGTTAAAGGTTCTCCGGAACATTTTCTGGGCCAGTTTGAGAATCAGGTTATTCTGGATGAAATTCAATACGTGCCCGAAGTGTTCCGGGAACTGAAGATTGTGATAGATAAAGACAGAGACAATTACGGCAAGTGGATGATGACCGGCAGTCAGCAGTTTGGGCTTATGCAGAATGTCAGCGAAAGCCTTGCCGGACGGATCGGGATCTGCCACCTTGAAACGCTGAGTGCTGCCGAACTGCGGAATGAGAACATCAGCAATGTGGCGGATTTTTTATGGAAAGGCGGCTATCCCGAGTTGTGGTCAAATCCTTTGCTTGAGATATCGGATTTTTTTGAAAGCTATCTTCGAACTTATATTGAAAGAGATCTCAAAACGATTATCGATGTCAAAAATTTAAGCGATTTCAGACGGTTTATCCATGTTGTTGCTGCCAGGTGCGGACAGTTACTGAATTATAAAAGTCTGTCTTCGGATGTGGGCGTTTCGGACGTTACAATCGGAAAGTGGATCCATGCACTGGAAATCAGCGGCTTGATCTATCTGTTGACACCGTATTTTGCAAATGTAGGGAAACGATTGATAAAATCTCCTAAAATCTATTTTGCCGATCACGGTCTTCTTTGTTATTTGCTGGGAATCGAAAACAGCAGTGACTGGCATGCCCACCCACAAAAAGGCAGTTTATGGGAAAATCTGGTTATGATGGAACTGATGAAGAATCATCACCTGGTCCCGGGTAACAATCTGTTCTTTTACAGAGACCAGAATGGCGTTGAAATTGATTTTATTATAGAAAACAAAGGTATGCTTTATTTTATTGAAGCAAAAGCCGGTGAGCGCATAGATCCTAGAAAACTTCATTTTGAAAAAGTCGCTGCTTTATTTAAAAATAAATTCAGTATTCAGAATCTGCTGGCCCAGAATATGAAAGAAACACGGATAATCAGACAAGAAAAGTATAAATCTTATAATCCGGTGTATTCAACAATAGATTTATTTGAACAAACTTGATTTTTTCTTGTCAGGTTAATCTATAGTCTGTTTAACTGCAGCAATCCTCTTGAAATACCGGCCCAATCATTATTCATGACGCAGGGCTTCAATAGGGTCAAGATGGGCCGCTTTTCTAGCCGGGAAATATCCAAAGACAATGCCCACGCCTGCGGAAAATAAAAATGAAATGGCAATAATGCCTAAATTCAGGATAAACGGCACTTTAAGCGCCCCTGCCCCGGCCGCAGAGGCAGCAATTCCGATAATGATCCCGATAATACCGCCAAAGCAGGACAGGACAACCGCCTCGATGAGGAACTGCATGAGAACCTGGCTTTCCATGGCACCAATGGCAAGCCGGATACCGATTTCACGGGTCCGCTCCGTCACGGAAACCAGCATGATATTCATGATGCCGATTCCTCCCACCAGCAGGCTGACAGCAGCCACGGCACCCAGAAGGGTCGTCAGCAGCCGTGTTGTTCCGGTCAGTGTTTTTACGATTTCCTGCATGTCTCTGACATTAAAATCATCTTCTTCATTTTTCCCGGTCTGCCGCCGTTCCCGCAGCAGCCGCTCAATATCTGCCTTCACTTTCTGGGTTGAGGCCCCGTCCATGGCTGATACCGAGATTGAACCGATATCCGTGCTGCCTGCAATCCGGCGCTGGACCGTACGCAGCGGCATCAAAATAAAATCATCCTGATCTGACCCAAAACCGGATGGGCCTTTGGGTTTTAATATTCCAATAATCTGACAGGAAATTTTTTCAAGGCGAATGGTATTTCCTATGGGGTCCAGGGCTCCAAAAAATTGTTTTTGGATTGTATCACCTATAATGCAGACTGCTGCCCCACCCTTTAATTCTCCGTCGTTGAACGCACGTCCGGCGGCAAGTGTCCAGTTTCTGACCTTAAGATATTCATTGGTGCTTCCTGCAATCTGTGTAGCCCAGTTATCGTTCCCGTGAATGGCCTGGACCGACCGGCTGACAATAGGAGCAACGCCGGCAAGCCCGGAGATATCTCTTGTAATGGCCTCTGCATCAGCCAATTTAAACATCGGGGCGCCCGAACGGGTTCCGCCCGGCCCCCGGAAGCTCTGACCCGGACGAACGTCCAAAAGATTACTGCCAAGGCTTGATATTTCATTGGCTACCTGTTTTGTTGCCCCATCCCCCACCGTCACCATGGTAATAACGGCTGCAACCCCGATGACAATGCCGAGGATCGTGAGGGATGAACGCATGACATTGCGCCTTATTTCACGCATGGCGATCAGGATGGTTTCAAAGAGCATTATCGGCCCCTGTTTGATTCTTCTTTTTCAATGAATCCGTCCCTGAAATGAATCATTCTTTTTGCATAAGAGGCCATGACGGCATCATGGGTCACCATGACCACCGTAAGGCCCTGGTCATGGTTGAAGGAAGTCAGAAGTTCCATGATTTCACGGCTGCGGGCTGAATCGAGATTTCCTGTGGGTTCATCTGCAAACAGGACTGAAGGGACCGTGACAATGGCCCGGGCAATGGCCACCCGCTGCTGTTGCCCGCCGGACAGCTCAGCCGGAGTATGGGTTTCCCAACCGGCCAACCCTACGGATGCAAGGGCTTTTTTTGCCCTCTGCCGGCGCTCCTTTGCTAAGGTTCCCCTGTAGATCAGGGGAAGTTCTACATTCTCCAGGGCCGATGTCCGGTTTAAAAGATTGAATCCCTGGAATACAAATCCAAGATAGTGACGCCGTAAGAGGGCGCGCTGGTCCCGTGAAAGTTTTCCCACATCCATGCCCTTAAACCGGTACGTACCGGAAGAAGGGGTATCCAGGCAACCCAGGATATTCATGCACGTGGATTTACCAGACCCGCTGGGACCCATGACGGCCACAAAATCCCCATGTTCAATGTTCACATCAATCCCCTGGAGGGCACTGACCTCTGCCGTGCCGCTGCCATAACTCCTGGTCACGTCATGAAGCTCGATGACCGGGCTGTTGCTTTCGGATAAGATGGGGGGTGTCGTCATTTCCCGTTCCTTATGGTGTCAACAACCAGGACCATTCCCGGTGTGACCCCGGGGCCGGTGATGACGGTCATGATGCCATCACTCTCCCCGGTTGTGACAGGAACTTCAACTGCCTGTCCTTCTTTCAGGGTCCAGACCTTTGATTTTTTTCTGTCTGCTTTTGAAACCTCTTTTTTTGATGCCAAGGGTCTTTGAGGTCTTGGAAAAAGCTTGGCGATAATGCTGCCGCTTTTGGCAGATCCTTCTTTTTCTTTTATTGGCGGAATATAGCGTAAAGCTGCATTCGGTACTAAAACAGCATTTTCAATTTCATTCACCGTGACTTTTACGGTTGCCGTCATGCCAGGCCTCAGCAATAAATCCGGATTGGCAACATCGAGAATGGTTTGATACGTGACAACACCGCTTACAATTTTTGACCCATACCGGACCTGGGTTATTTTTGCCGGGAATGTGATCTCCGGATATCCGTCTACGGTAAAAACCGCATTCTGTCCGTCTTTCAGCCTTCCCACATCGGCTTCGTCTATGTCCACCGAGAGTTGCATCCGGGTCAAGTCTTCAGCAATTGTAAATAAAATCGGGGCCTGAAGGGAAGCTGCAACGGTCTGGCCCGGTTCAATGGACCGTTTCAGCACGATTCCGTTGATAGGGGAATAGATTATGGTTCTTGATAAATCCGTTTCAAATGTCTTCAGCATGGCCTTTGCCTGGGATACGGATGCTTTTGCAGCCGTTTCGTCTGCCAGAGCACGCTCATGGGCTGCCAAGGCAGCATCCAGATCGTGCCTGGACGGCACCCTGTTACCGCTTAATTGCCGGGATTCCCTGATCCGTGCCAATTCATTGCCGGTCTCCCGGACTGTTGCCTTAATCTGCATCACTTTGGCCAGGGCCGATTCAATGGATGCTTTGTATTGCCGGACCTGGGTCTCAAGTTTAACCGTATCCAGCCGTGCCAGAACCTGCCCGGTTTCAACAATATCGTTATAATCGGCTTCAACGGTCCTGATGATACCTGAAAGTTCGCTTCCGACATCAACCTGGTTTGTGGGTTGCAGGGTTCCTGTCGCGGCTACGGTAACGACAAGGTTTCCTTTTTGTGCCGTTTCTGTTTTATATTCCAATTTGTCATTGTTTTTGCCTGTTCCCCATTTGACAGCAGCCCATACAACTGCGATTGCCAGGATGAGCCATACTGCCCTGTACAGAAATTTTGAGCCCTGTCCGGGACCGGAACCTTTTGATAGAATTTCAGCAATATCAGGTTTTTTTTCAGTCTTTAAGCTATTCATCATGGTTTTCAACGTCCTGTTTTTATGGCTTAAGGGGCTGGTCTTCAGCCAATGAGGTCCAGCCTCCCCCAAGCGCTTTATACAGCCGCACCAGGCCGGATATAATATTTCCTTCAGTCTGAATCAGGCTGTCTTCAAAGGATAAAAGCGATCTCTGAGCATCCAGCACACCTGTAAAATCGATCATCCCTGCCTGATACCGGATTTTTGCCAGGTCAACCGCCCGCATGGCAGCCTGTCTTGCCTCGTTCAAAAAAAACTTCCGGTTTTGTTCTTCCATATATATGGTCAGTTGATTTTCAACTTCACTCAGGGCATTGAGAACAACGGATTCATATTTAGCGAGCAATTGCTTTTCAAGAGCAGACTGAACCTCGATATTGCTCCGGATGGAACCGGCACTGAAGATGGGCCATGTGATTCGGGGTCCGAACCCATAGCTCCTGCTGTGCGCTAAAAATAATTTGTCCGGATCAAGAGCCTCATATCCGATGGAGCCCGAAAGGCTCAGCTTTGGATAAAGCTCTGCCGTTGCCGCCCCTATTCTTGCGGTCTGTGCGGCAAGCTTTCTTTCTGCCTGCCGGATATCCGGTCTTTGCCTCAGCACATCGGCCGGAACGCCCGCTGCAATCTCCAAAGGACAGACAGGAACCGGGCCTTTCTCCTTTAACAGCGCATGAACCGAACCTGGATTTTCACCTAAAAGCACTGCAATCCGGTTCTTTGCTTCCTCAAGCGATATTCTTAACGCAGGAATCTGTGAACGGGTGCTTTCAAGATTGTATTTTGCCTGCTGCACCGCGATCTCGTTGGATAAGCCTGAAACATAGAGCGATTCGGCCATTTGATGCGTCTGATCCTGGATGACAAGGTTTTTTTCAACCGAATCCAGCCTGGCCTGAAAGATCCGGACTTGTGTATAATTCAAGGCAACCTCGGCAAGAAGCGAGACAAGGATATCCCGCAAATCCTCCTCGCTTGCCTGAAGCTCTGCTGTTGCAGCTTCAAGGGATCTTCTCGGCCCTCCGAAAATATCCAGCTCCCAGCCTGCATCAAAATCAGCCGAGTATAAATCAACCTCTTTTTTGCTTCCGGTTTCTCTGCTGCTGCCGGTTTTTCTAAAGGAGCCTGATGCGTCAAGGGTTGGAAAAAGACCTGCCTTACTGATGTTGCGCCGTGCCCGTTCTTCGAGAATCCTGGCCCTTGCCTGACCGGCATCCTTATTACCCCCAACCGCTTTTTCCATAAGATCCGATAATATCGGATCATTCAGGGTTGACCACCATTTTGCAAGGACCCCGGGAGCCGGCCCTTCCCGGGTTACCCTGCCGGGAGAGTCGCCCTGCCAGTACTCAGGCACCTCTTTGACAGGAGGAACATAATCAGGCCCGGCTGCTGTGCAACCAAAAATTATCAGGATTGCCGGTATGATGGCTATCCATAGAATGGCCACCCAAGCATTGCTTTTTTTTAAATATTTCATCAAATACGTTGTATATAGGATCAACGGATCTTGTCAACGCAAGCATGAAGAAATCTGGATATTTGCCATAAGAAATTTTGCATAACCCATTTTAAGGGTGATCACCTTACGTCCGCTGGAAGATGTCGCATGTTATACCGGTTTTGTGATCAAAACAGACAGGTGTGCCAAATTCCATGGATTAAGAATTCTTCTTTTAAAAAGAAACTTGACATAATGACACGCAGGTGTCATAATAAAATTATGAATGAAAAGCAATATACAATTATGGATCTTTGTGAACTTACTGGATATACCAGAAGAACAATAAGGTATTATATTCATGAAGGTCTTCTCGATCCACCGGCTGGCCGGGGGCGTGGAGGATTTTATTATGACAGTCATTTAAACAGGTTGCTGGACATTAAATCCCTCAAAGATAAGGGACTGGAGCTGACCGCAATTCTGGATGTCCTTAAAAAGGGTCCTGAGTCAAGATGTTTAAACTTAAACATAAGAGAGTTATGGATAAAATATCCGATTGAGCCGGGGCTTGAGATCCATGTAAGCCGTGACCTGGAAGAAAAAGAAAGAAAGAAGATAGCCGAAATTATAAGAGTTGCAAAATCAATTATCGAATCTGGAGGAATTGGGAATGAATGAAACATGTGGTTTTTTGTCTTCAAAGTCTGGTCCTGTACCTTTAATGGGTGTGAGCGTTGAAGGGGATATTCTGGGACGTGGAGCCAGAGTTAAGATATCCCAGAGATTCAAGAATCAAGAAAAAAATGCCGTCGAAGCTGTATATAAATTCCCCATACCAGAAGGAGCTGCCGTAAGTGGTTTCAGTGCTGACATTGATGGCAAAAAGATTACAGGCCATATTGAAGATCGTGAAAAGGCATTTGAGATGTATGATGATGCCCTTGAAAGAGGGGACGGCGGATACCTTTTAGACGAGGAAAGGCCCAATATCTTCACGCTTTCCGTTGGGAATCTCAATCCGAATGCAGAAGTCATGATTGAGATTGACTATGTCACTCTCCTGGATATGACAGGAAAATCCGTGCGTTTTTTTCTGCCCACAACCATCTCTCCCCGGTATATCCCGGGCAGCATGAGCAAAGATGACGGCATTCCCACAACCGACACGATACATCCGCCATATTCGGAAAATGTCCCCTATGGTCTTTCCATTTCTTTGAATATCCACAAAGGCGGGTTGATGAAGTCCATCGATTCCCCCAGCCATCCGATAAAGATCCGGGATCTGAAAGGAGATCCTGTCAAAATCTCTTTTTCCGCGCAATCCGTCAGGATGGATCGAGATTTTATTCTGAATATGGAATATGAAGTGCACTCTGCAACCAGGGCGTATCAATGGCGCAATGAACAGGAAACCTTCCTTCAACTGGATTTTTTCCCGGAGCATGACCCCTCCCCGACTGGAGCATCACAAACTCAGGAAGAAAAGAAAGCTGAAAAAGAAATCATCTTTCTGCTTGATTGCTCCGGGTCTATGCGCGGAGATTCGCTTCGCCAGGCAAAAAAGGCATTGGAAATTTGCCTCCGCGGGCTGGACTCAAAAATTGCTTTTACGATCTATCGCTTTGGCAGCGAGTATGACTGTCTGTTCAAAAAACCTGAAAAGTATTCAGAAAACAGCCTTGAAAAAGGGCTGGAATATCTCCGGAATACAGATGCCAATCTTGGTGGAACTGAAATCCTCAATCCGTTGAAGGGAATATATGACGCATGCCACGGAAGAGACAACATTGAAAAGAATATCGTGCTGCTGACCGATGGTGAAGTTGGCAATGAAGAAGAGATTTTTGAAATTGTGAGGAAAAATCAGAAAACTGCACGAATGTTTTCAATCGGCATTGGAGCCGGCTGTAATGAATATTTAATAAAAGGGCTTGCAAGATCCGGCAGAGGGGCTTCTGAGTTTATCTATCCTGGAGAAAGGATAGAGCCGAAAGTTTTGAGCCTGTTCGGCAAAATTACTCAAAAAAGCCTGGACAGTATTTCCATTCAATGGGGCAAAGGAACCTTCGAACAATCGCCTGTCAACCCGGTTATATTTTTAGAAAATCCTGTGACGCTATTTGCACGCTGCAAAGATAATGCTTTTTTGACAGATAAAGTCATCGTCAATGGAAGTATTAACGGCAGGAAAAAAGAATGGGAAATCAATATCACAGAATCCGATGCCATTCATATTCCGGTTCCCGCTCTTTGGGCCAGAGAGAGAATCAGGGATCTGGAGGAAAATAGAGACATTCCGGAAAAAAGAGGATCAAGGCAGAAAGAAAGAAAAATAGACACAATAAGAGAATCCATTTTAGAATTATCCAGAAAATATAATATCCTTTCTCAGGCCACCAGCCTTGTGGCCATCGAAGAACGAGAAGAAAAAGACAAGGCAACAGGTGAACTTGTTTTCAGGAAGATACCCGTACCGATTACCATCGGCTGGGGTGGTCAGGGAAGTGTGTCTGGGCACGACGGGCCGGTCGGTAACAGAGTAATGATGTCTTGTTCCCCCTCATCAATCGCAGAAAGCGGCATAAAGTATCAGTTAGCTATGCCACGCTCTCTCCAAACAAAAAAAACTGCCTCACGAATTTACAATAGCGCTGTCCAAGAAAGTCGTTGTGAAGACCGATTTTTGAATTTTGATCAAGCCCGTGAAGATACAAAAAAAGAAAAGCTTTTTGATATTCTCAGTCTTCAACAGGCTGATGGCGGAATGATGTTAAATAAAGAAATCACTCGTGAAATCGGAATGGATTTTGATGATCTTATGGATACCGCCCAAGATATTAAAGTGAATGTTGAGGTTGATAAATTCTTGCTTTTATCCACGGCCATCATCCTCCAGATTCTTGAAATGCAATTTTCATCCGAATTTGGAACCTGGTCAGGGATTGTTCAAAAGAGCAAAGACTGGATGGCTGGTATGCTGCGGGATGGAAACCCAAGATTGAATGGAATAGACCTGAAAGATTGGGCAGAAGATTTTGTACTCAAGAATGTATTGATTGGGGGGGGAAAATAAATTTGAAAGCGGGGCAAATAAAAATCTCGACGATCTTAGTATTGACGGCAAGTTCTTTTGATACTCGATCTTCAAGTTTTTACAATTCCGGTGGAGTGGAGGTGGTAGCTGAGTCTGGCAATACACTCAGGATTCAGTCTTTACCGAA
>MGTJ01000123.1 GCA_001799395.1 Desulfobacterales bacterium RIFOXYA12_FULL_46_15
AGGTCTGGGTTTCTTTTGTCATACAAACCTCCCTATCAATATCTTAAAGGCAATTTTCAGCCTTTTTTAATTTATAATCCCACTATAACCATAAAAAACCAATATGCTTCAAATTTATTTACAAGTCCCTGGTAACCTGAAATAATAGCTTCCCTGTCTGATATTTTAAAATGGAGAGATATATAATGAAAATTACTGTCTGCGAATTACCCAATACCTGGACAAATACCGATACCTGCTGGAACCGTCTGATCCTGCACCTGGACATGGAAAAACCAGACCTCCTGCTTTTGCCTGAAATGCCTTTTTTTGAATGGATTACAAGATCCGATGCCGTGGAACCAGACCTCTGGCATAAGGCAGTGAAAGCCCATGATGAATGGATGGGCCGCTTGAATGAACTGCCCGTGAATATGGTCATCACCTCAAGACCGGTCATCGATGGCGGCAAACGGCTCAACAGGGGTGTCATTTTTACCAAAGACAAGGGGATTCTGACGGTTCATGACAAATATTATCTGCCGGATGAGCCCGGTTATTATGAAGCGTCATGGTATGACAGGGGGGACGGCCGGTTTGCGGTTGCAGAGGTTAACGGCCTTCGGATAGGGTTTCTCATTTGTACGGAACTCTGGTTCACGGCCATGGCCAGGCAATATATGAAACAGGGCATGGACATCCTGGTATGCCCCAGGGCCACTCCTCTGACCGAGGCTGATATCTGGGTCACAGGCGGGAAAGCCGCAGCCGTTGTATCGGGTGCTTTCTGTCTCTCCTCCAATTTTAACGGACCCAATATACCGGGTGAAGACTTTGGCGGAACCGGATGGATCATTGAACCCGAAAGGGGGAGCATCCTCTCGACGACATCACCTGCCAGAGAATTCTTAACCCTTGACATTGATCTTTCGGCGGCCAAAAAGGCAAAAACCACCTATCCCCGTTATGTCAAAGATTAAAATGCAGTAGAAGATTCCCTGATGACGGCCTTTGCCTGATCTGCGATTTCCATGGCTTTACCGGTTGAAAGACCTAACTGCTTTAAAGATTCCAGGTTTTTAAGATTGGCATAGATATCCGGGTCAGGGTCATCCTCTGTCTGCTCGATATTGAAAAAAACAAAGCCGATCCGGGCTGCCAGGTAGTCGGCAAGATGGATGACGAGAAGTTCTTTTTCATCCTCTTTGGAAAAATCATTCCAGTGATGGAATTCTGCGACATGGATAAATTCCTTTAGGAAATTCATTTTTTTCAAAAGAACGGCTCCAAATGTGGTATGGATTTCATGGATGGCCAGCATCATTTCCATGCTTTCAAAGGTTTCTTCCGGGTGAATGTCGGCAATGGATTTGATGAGCAGCATCTTGCCGATGTCGTGAACAATCCCCATCAGAAAAACCGTGTCCGGGTTCCGGATTCCCAGTTCCATGGCTAATTTCTTGCCAAGACACCCGCAGGCAAAGGAATGCAGCCACAGTTTTTGCAAAAGCTCATTTAATTTTTTATTTTTCGATTTAAACAGATCCCTGGCAACAAGTGTGGATATCAATCCTGAGGCTGCTTTCATCCCCAGCCGGATCAGGGCTGAATGGAGATCTTCAACCTTGTCGGTCCCCCTGTAGAGAGGGGAATTGGCAATAAAAATGAGTTTGGTGCTGATATGAATATCTTTTCCAATCAATCCGGCAAGGTCTTCAATGGTTGAATCCTTATCCTCCAAGAGCCGTTGGACCTGGGTTACGACCCCCGGCAATACCGGCAACTGGATGTCTCCCTGGTAGAACCGTCTGATGATTGTTGCAATAATTTTTGCGTGGGTCTTTTCATCATCATGATGAATTTCATCAGGCTGGGCAAATCCCATACGGCCAAGGTTTCCCAGTAATTGATACCTGTTCACCGGTTTTGAAATATAACCGTCACATCCCAGTTTGATGCATTCTTTTATGGTGGAGACATTCATCCGGGAGGTGACCATGATAATCCTGACTTTTTTATTTTTCGGGATTTTCATGTCCTTTTCTTTTTTACGGATGATGCTCAATAACTGCCGGCCATCCATTTTAGGCATGGAGATGTCAAGCGTGATCAGGTCAAAGGGGTCTTTGCTTTTCAATGCCTTATCAAACAGTTCCATGGCCGTCAGGCTGTCATCCACGGCGGTACAGGTGCCGATCAGCACCATCTTCTGAATCAGGATTTTTCTGGAAATGGTCTCATCATCAACAATCATTATTTTCATAACGGTTTCCTTTGATTTAATATGACCATGATATGCATCAGATGTCGATCAAGGGAATATCCTTCATGACATTCCCTTGATCCTCATTCTGATGGGGCATAAATACCGCCCTGGATGTTTTCCCGTCCACCAGTATTTTGACAGGGTCCATGAATCGGACGTGTTTCAGATAAGTGGTGGTGTTCTCGGGTGTCCGGCTTTTCAAAAATTCATAATCAATAAAATCATCCCCTTTGTCAGATATGGTAATATAGCTGATGCCAAGGGAGGTGATATTCTGAAAAAAATGGGAGCCCTGGGAGGGATCGGCTTTTATGCTTTCAATAGTGGTTTCCACCATAACCCCTACATTGGAAATATCATTCCAACTGACAGGAATTCCCAGCCAACGGTCCGATGACCCCCAGCGGCCAGGTCCGATGAGAACATATTTTTTCTGGTTTTCATTGAACAGGGCATTGATCTTATTGATTTCCGCAGCAATCTGAATGGTTTGTGACGGGTTAAAGGTTTCAGGGTCCACAATCACCACGTCATGGATGTCCTTATATTCTCCGTTTCCCAGGGATAAGGTCGAATAACAGAAAGCCCGGTCAATTTCCTTTTTTTTGATTTCAACCCTGAGGTTCTGTTTATACCGGCCCATGGGCCTGATCTGCAAAAGGGAAAACCTGGGCTTCCGGCCTTCATTGTCAGGCAGGGTAACGGCAAATTCAACCTCCACGGAAGATCCCATCCACCTTTTGCCTATTTTTGTAACTTCGATCAGGATATCTGCCAGGGGAAAAGAATTGTATTTCAGTATATTGGCAAAGGTTAAGACAGGAAACCCCTTCATGGAAAAAGAATCCCTGATCCGGTTATCTTCGGCGTGATAGGTCGAGGACAGAAACCTCACCACCGGATGGCCGGCCGCTTCACAAAGGTCCAGCCTTGCAAGCGCAGGATCATCTGTTGCACTTTCGATAAAGTCTTTATCATCCGGGAAGTCATCCAGTTTTAGGGCATAGAAAAATTTCTGGGAATTTTCAAGAATGTCTTTGACCATGGAATACTGGGGAAGAAATTTCGGATATTTCGGGCAGAACCGCAAAGTCTTGCCGCCTTCCATCACAATTTTGCCAAGTCCCAGGGCAATATAAGTAATTCCTTCTTCTGCTTTCAGATGGGCGATGGGGTAAAAATTATATGATTTGGCTACCCCTGAAACGGAAGGGTAAAAATAATTCAGATGGGCCTTTCCGGTCAGCTCCTGGAGAATCACCGCCATTTCTTCATCTTCGGTTCGATGCATGGTGGATTTGGCATAGGATCTCGGGGCCTTGAGATAGGTGGACGCATACACAAGTTTGACGGCCATGATCAGGCGGTCCAGCCGTTTTTCAAAATTCGGGTGGGAATTCGGAAGCATATAGGTTCTGTAAAGGCCTGCAAAGGGCTGATAATGTGCGTCTTCAAAAAGTGAGGAGGAGCGGACGGCAATGGGATACCGGACACCCTTCAGATATATTTCAAGGTTTTTCTTCAGCCAGGCAGGAAATTTTGCCCGGGCAAACTGCCTGACAATTTCCTGGTCTTCCAAGTCATCGGCAGAATCGAGAAGCCGTGAGAGATGGTTTTGTTCAATAAAGGATTTAAACCCTTCCGTTGAAATCACAAAGGTCTGGGGAATAGATATCTCCACGTCCGGAAATTTTTCACGCAAAGAAGAATCCCGCCGGATCTGGGACGCCATAAAGGCAAGCCCCCTTGCCTTTCCGCCCAGGGAGCCGTTTCCCGTCTTCATGAAATCCGTGTCTGAGTCAAAGGCTTCTGAATCAAAATCAATGATCAGGCCCTGTCTTGATCCTTTTCGCCTGGCCCGGATACTTTTGATAAGAAAATTCTTCATATCCTGGGGGTCTGGAAAATCACTGATCTTATAGGGTTTCAGTTTAAGGGCAAAATCAATCTCGCTTCTGGCCATGAACCACCTTGAAAAATCATTATTCATGGCATGGTAAACAATGGATTCATCCGGGATTTCGGACAAAAGCCGTTCTATACCGCGTAAATCAGTAACCCTGGCAATCTCCTCGCCGTTGGGCAGCCTGAAGACAAAAGGACCGAACCCGAGATCAGATACAAAAAAATTTCTAATCTGGTCATTCAATGTGCTTGAGTTTTTATTGATAAACACAGCCGGAATCTGAGCCGCCTTGTCCCTGTTCTCTTCTTCAGTGCTCAGCATCAGGACTGGCAGATCCGGGATCTCCCGTTTGATCCGGGTCAGAAGCTTATACCCGGCAAGCTCATCTTCAACCCCATCCTTGTGATACCGCATGTCTGAAAATACGGATAAAAGATAAGGTTTATGCTTTTCATAAAGGGCACCGGCATCTTCATAATTATGGGCCACCAGGACTTTCGGCCTGCCCCTCATCTTCAGGAGCCTATGTTCTTCATTAATGGATTCGTCAATAACCGACTGGGTCTGAAGGACAATCTGCTTGTACAGAACCGGCAGAAAAGAAGAATAATGATAGGGGGAATCCTCTACCAGGATAATCACACGGACATTGGCATTGGCCGTGTCAAAAGCTACATTTTTCTCATCTTCAAAATTCTTGATGATGGCTAAAAGAAGATCTGCATTCCCTCCCCAGATATAGGTACGGTCAATGGCTGTGGAATGATTCTTCTCTATGTACTGGTCAATATCGCAGGTATTGTGAAGCAGCATGAAAAACGGCAGGTTGGCATACTGTTCCTTGACCCTGGCGCCAAAGGTATAGACATCCATTCCATCCAGGCTCGGCATGGCCAGGATGAGATCGAATTTTTTTTCTTCAAGCCTGGAAAAGGCTTCCGCGGCTGAAGATACCCAGGTCAGCCGAGGCGGTTTGGAAAGATTCAGCCCTTTGTATTCATTGATGATCCGTGTTGAAAGCCGGCCCTCTTCTTCCATGATAAACGCATCATAGGGGCAGGATACCAGAAGGATGTCCCCGACTTTGTTGGCCATCAATTCATGGTAAATTTTAAGTGCCGGCGCCTTACCGGTATTGTTGGAATTGTATGAATCATCCATCCGCATACCCCTCTTCATCCGTTCCGGCCTGACCTGCGAGAGACCCTGGAGATATTATTCCCCTACAAGACAGATGCTTGCCTTTTCCCACTGCCCGTTCTTTACCCAGAGATATTTTTCATTAAACAGATCATCGCTGGAATAGAATTTCTTTTTTGCCGTTCTTTCAAGAAATTTTGAAAATTCACCCGGGCCTCCATTGTACAAAGCATAAAGCATCCTGGCAACATTATCTTTATTTTCAAGAACAGGATAGCTCTTTTCCGTGATTTTTTTAAGAATATATTTTTGGAGGTAAAGATCGACAATTTCACATCCGGCAGCCATGTTATAGCGGATATTCCATCTTAGTTTTTCCGGGTCGTACATGCCCCGCCATACCTTTTCGTTGATCTGCATGAGACCGACGGAGGTGTTGTTGTAAGACCTGAGATATTCGATGACGCCCCGGTTCTGTTTAAATTGCCGGAAACAACTCTCCTGCCAGGCAACGGCATCCACAATAAGATAGAAAAGATCCCGGAATTCCGGGGTTGGATTTTTTTTCACCACAGTTTGGTCTGCAGCGATTTTCAATTCTTTTCTCACTTTTGCCACAAACGCATTGATATTTGTCGTGTCCGGCAACCATTGGGCCGGGTCTTCCCGGTCCGGTCCTTTCTTGTCCGCAGCTATAGCTTCGGAATACGGGCCGGCATAAATGACCTTTAAAACAGTGCTGAGCAGCCTGTTCAAAATCCTATAAAGAAAATCCTGCTCCTTGCCCGGTTCTTCTTTTATATATTCCGGGGTTTCTTTCAATTCCTCGTCAACCCCCATGACATTTCTCAAGCTTTTATCTATTCCAAAAGAATAAGACAGATCTGTCGCCTGTCCGCCGGAAACGAGCCGGGCCATCCTTAAAAGACCGTTCCGGCTGATTTCAATCCCCAGGGCAGGCCCTATGGCATCCAGTGCTTTCAATGCATCCAGGGATGAAAAAAAAGCAAGGGCTCCCATGGGAGAAGATGAATTTTTCCCTATATGATGTCTGAATAAAACAGACAGGTTGCTCCAGGCGTCAATAAACTGGGCCCTTACAAAATCATTTTCCTTTTCCGGTTTATCAAGCTCGGCAAGAAACCGGTACCGTGTATCGAGAAGTGTTTCAAATATCTTTTCCCGTTCATCCTGAGTCAGGGATTGTCCGGCCAGACTTCCCATGGCATATACAATAAAGGCATCCATGGTCTGCCAGGTATCGATGAATGCGGAAAGTTCCTCTTGGCTGAGGATTTCCTCTTTCCTCTTTCTTGTCTCATCATAGACCGATGCCACATCCACATTCATGGCGATACGGACCGCCTTGTCCTGAACCTCAATCTTCCCCGGTTTCATGCTTTCCACCATGGCCACGGCCTTATCCAGGTCACTTTCCGGAAACATGACGGCCAGAAAGGCTTTCATTTCATTCACACAGGGGATAAGATCAATTCTTACGCCGTCAACCTGGGTATGGACTTTCTCTTTGACCAGGTTCCAGAGCGGGCCTGAAATGATTCCAGGCTCACGTTTTTTATTGAGAACCCAGGAATCTTCGGTCCTGAAGGAAAGGCGGAAGGTTTCAGGGTCTATTACCGGGGTTTGAATAAATACCACATATCCCTCCCACTCAACCGGCAGATAGCAGTCATTGTTCACCTCAACCCCGGCTTTTACCCGGACCTTGAGTTCAAACCTCAGCCGTGAACTATCTCTGCTGAACTCAGGATCGCTGATAAAGACCTTTTTACATCCCATAGGATCTTTTACCAGTTCCACTTCTTTTTCCGATTTTTTGAAAAGCCGGGATTCCACAAGGGAATTCAGCATGGGATAGTCAATGGTGACGGGAAGTACGGCGTTTTGAGCAAACGCCATATCCGACAACACCATCATTACCAGCACAAGGCCGGTGATTTTCAATTTAAAAAAATATTTCATATTTTTTATTTCAACCATTTCATTTCAGGGTTATTCCGAGCTATTCTTTAACAGAATTACCCTAAAAATTCAACCATGGGTAAAAAACAGATAAAAAAGGAATCCGTGAAACCATCTTCAAAAAACAGACTGACACCTCAACAGCAACTCCTTTTCCCCGGCACAAGCCTGTTTGAAAGCATTGCGCGGGCCGTCTGCCGGGCCGGGGTTCTCCCCAGAAAAGAACTGCATGAAGCCTGGGAAACGGCAAAGCGGGTCAGACGGCGATTCAGGGGCGGCCGGGTTCTGGACCTTGCCTGCGGCCATGGCCTTCTGGCCCATATCATGCTCATCCTGGACGATACCTCAAAAATTGCCCTGGCCATAGATAAAGTCATTCCTGAAAATGCTCAGAAACTATCCAATGCCTTGATCGACTCCTGGCCAAGGCTGAAAAACAGGATTATTTTTCAGCAGGCCTCCATAGAGGACATCACTGTTCTCTCAGAGGATATCGTGGTATCGGTCCATGCCTGCGGCAGTTTGACCGATCTCATCATGGACAAGGCCATTGAACAGCATGCCCGAATAGCGGTCCTGCCCTGCTGCCATGATACAAAACTGTGTACCACAAACGATCTTGAAGGCTGGCTGGCCCCTGATCTTGCCATTGATGCGGCAAGGGCCATACGATTAAAATCAATGGGCTATAAGATCCTGACTCAGAAAATTCCTGACACCATTACGCCCAAGAACCGGCTGCTCATGGGAGAATATCCCTACCGGCTCCCGCTAAGGCGGCCGGGGATATCCCCTGATGACTCAACAGCAGACCACTTGTCTTAACCCGTCCATGCTCATTTCTCTTCGAATACCGAAACGGGTCAGACAAAAATCATATTTTACCGGATCATCCTTTGAAATTTTTCGGAATCCTGCTGTAATTTCAAGGGCAGTCTTAAGATCGGCATTTTTACGGCAGGTGAATCCGAGCATCAACCCGGCTTTATGCATATGGGTATCCAGGGGTACAATCAACCGGGACGGGCTTGCCTTTTCCCACCCGCCCGGATCAACCTCATCCTGCCTGATCATCCAGCGTAAAAACAGAAGGCTTCTCTTACAGGCGCTCTTTTTTTCCGGATCAGCCAGAAGATGACCTATTTCCATCCCCCTGCCAAGTTTCCGGGAAAGAAAGGCAAGGCCTTCCAGAACTGTCTTATCTTTAGGGCCTGATCCTTGATAAAAACAATTTTCAAGGGATGAAAATTCATCCAGGACCTGCCGGATTCCCCATAACAGGTTAACCAGATGCGCTTCATTGGCAAACCGGTATCGAAATCCTTTAAAATCCCTGGCCATATCTTTTGGAGCCCGGCTAAGGACATAGGCATGGGGTGAGGGCGACAGTTTTTCAAGAACATGGGCTACGGTTTTCAGGATCATTTCCACCCGGCCGTAGGCAAGGCAGGCTGCCACCAGCCCGGCAATCTCACGATCTTTTTTATCCGGATAATCATACAGGAACACCAAGGGATCAGGATTTACAAATTGCCTTTGATGATAGGCCGAATAAAGACGGTCGAGTTTTTCCTTTAAATGGATATCCATGGGCATTCAGGATGATCATGCGATAAAGGAACAGCAGTAATCCGTAATTTCCCTGACCTTGAGACCGAACCCGGACCTGGCCGGGACTTCAAAAGAGTCTCCGCCTTTGATTCTTTTCCATCCCTCCTGACCCGGCAGAGACACCTCCAGATCACCGGACATGATGTCCATGATTTCCTTTGCATCGGTATTAAACTCATATTCACCGGGAAGCATGATGCCCAGCGTCTTTTTGGAACCATCCGGGAACACGACCGTCCTGCTGGTCACCTTACCGTCAAAATATACATTTGCTTTTTTAATAATGGCCACATGTTTAAACTCTGTCATGAATTTCTCCTTTTAATGATCCCATTTAAGAACCCCTGCACTTTGCCTTGTCCTTATCCGATCTTCCCGTCAAGCTTGTATATCATGAATATATGCCACAGATCAATCTCCTGAAAAGAATTCGATTTCAGGCTGCAGATCAGCCTGACGGCTTTTAAAGGGGATTCACCGGTCCGGCCTGGAAAAATAAAGATTGACCAGGGCCAGCAAAGAGGTGCCGCCGATCATGAGGACGGAAATGGCATTGATGACCGGAGTGCTTCCATCCCGGACCTGGAGATACAGGTTAATGGGCAGGGTTGCCTGGGATGAAACCAGAAACAGAGTAGTGTTGAAATTCTCAAAGGACATGAGAAACGAAACGGCCAGGGCCCCTATAATGGAAGGCCTTAAAAATTTCAGGGTGATATGCAGGATGGTTCCAAACCGGGTGGCC
>MGTJ01000124.1 GCA_001799395.1 Desulfobacterales bacterium RIFOXYA12_FULL_46_15
ATCCACATCATTTTTTATTGCAATTTTTATCAGGGCCAGCGAGTCTTCCATTGTTTTTGGACCGTCATCCAGCCCGGGCAGGATATGTGTATGGATATCTATCATCAGTATGTTTTCACCTCCTTGTAAAGTGCGGAATCTACGTATCTGGCCAGGATTTCCGAGCTTGCCCGGGGAGGCCGTACTGAAAGAAAATTATCCACGATTGCATGGGCACATTCATGGGCCAGCATTCCGGCTTTCAGATCCGCTACATTCATATAAATGGTGTTATATTCATAAATATACCAGGCTCTCAGTTTTCCCGGTTTTTTATAGATCTGGAAATATGCTTCATGAAGGGCCTCGGCACTGGGATACAGATTAACCGTTATCTTTATCGGTTTACGCATATCCAGGATAAGCTGAACCTTTTCAAACAATGCATCCAGTTTTTTTTTCAGCCTGTCTCCTTCAGTGTTTTCCCCGGTATTGCTGCCGGTAAAAAAGCCGGAAACGCCTGCTGATTCTTCAAATTCAATCCGGCGGTCAAATTCTTCCAGGTCTTCCAAAGACTGGTACCGGATTACCAGATATTTGGTGTCAAAGACAGACCACTGGTCTGCCATTGCAGGCACCCATAAAAGCCCCACCAGGCCTGCGGTAAATATTACCAGACGCGCAGCCTTTAAAGGCGTTTTAAAACCGGACAGTTTCACAGGATAAAAAGGGATTCAATTTTTTGCCTGAGATCACGGATTTCCCTTTGGAGAGGCTCAGGCAGGTCCGGGTGATCAGAGAAAGCGGCCACATCTTCACGGATATCTGACAGTTTTGTATTCAAATTGAGGACCATTTTATTAAGTGCCGAAGCCATTTCCTGGAACTGGTCCCCTTTGCGTATATTAATCCTGTGTTTCAGATCTCCGCCGGCTATCCTGTCGATGTCTTTTTCAAACCTGTACATGGGTCCTGCAATTTTATGGGAAACCAACAGGGTAACGAGAACCACTATGACGCCAAGGATCAGGGTGGTGATCACTGTTGTAAAGACCACTGAGGGCATTATGGCAAGGGCCGTGCTCTGAATTACAAGTTTTGAATTTACAAAGGCTGAAGTCAATGTTTCCCTGGTGTTGAGCAGGGTAAGGCCAATGGAAAGGATTCCCCCTGCCAGCAGGATCAGAAGAAACCGGATGATGAAGCGGGTCTGGAAATCTTTTTTGATATACACCTGTTTCCGTTTGAATGCAGGGGAAGATGTATTTGTATCTGTCATCGAAGTATCCTTAATATATATCAGTTGCCGGTAAATCCGCTTGTGTCGATATGTATATCCGCTTTTTTCTGAAGATCAAGAGCCCATTGCTCAAGTTTATCTTCAACCTTTTTTGAGGCCAGTACCGTACGGATCTGTTCTTTTACGTCTTCGGTCAGGGTATTGAACCGTTCCTTGTTTTCCTCAAAGTATCCGGATATTTCATCATCAGTGACCAGGACATGCTGTTTCAGTTCCCTGGTTTTCAGGTCCATCAGGTTCCGTATCAGGGTGGATTCCCAATAGGTTTGAATGGTCATGACAAATTCTTTTTCCCGGTCCAGCTTCAGGCGTGCAGCCTCCTGGATCATCATCTGCCTGCGGATCAGATACTGGATAAAATCATTGCGGCTCTCTTTGGTAATTTCCAGCTCAGGGTCTGCATTGGCTGAAAAACGCAGCATCTCATTGAATTCCGGCAGTGTAATGGTACTGTCGTTGATCTTGAGCACGATATCTTTGGTTTCAGGCGGCGTGTCAGGGCTGCATCCGGTCCCAAACACCAAAAGCAGGACCAGGATGGAAAAACGGCTTGACAGGGTGAAAACGGATGATTTCATATAATTCCTTTCCGGCTTGAGTGGCGTGACTGAATTCAGCCCCTCAGGATATAGCTCCGCTCCGTCGTTTATCGGGCGTGCCTGGCCGAATGTACATCAGAATATGGATAGCAATTACCATACCATGCTTTATATTTTTCATGATATTTCCCGGGTTTAACGCAATATTGAAGTCTAATCGTTTCAAATTTATCGATAAATCAGGGGAAATTAATTTGAATGTTTATCAAACCCTGTATCGTGTAAATAATGCCGGTGGGTAACAAATGACATACATTGGGTAAAAGATTACATAACATATTACATTTTTTTCTTATAAGCCATGACCCATATTCCCGGATATAGCTCCGCTCTGTCGGTTACATGGCCGGTAACCCGGACCGGTTTGAAAAACGGTTTTCCTTTAAAAAATCAATTTATAGAATTTATATATGGCTTATCTGAATAAATCAATCAGGGTAAACCCTGAATTTTGCAATTATTTTTCATTTTTTTTGCAGGCATTTAATTGTTTGTAAAAAGAGGAATGATATATTATATAACCACTGAAACCTTGGATAGTCCATGGTGTTGACAAGGAAATCATCAAAATGGCAAAGCTTGAGCGACTGCATGACATTTTTTCCTCTGTTGCTGAAAAATATCCTGAAAATGCAGCAGTAGTCACAACATACTCTTATATCACGTATTGTCAACTGGACCGGATATCAAACCAGATATCAAGCCGGATTGCACCGGCAATTTGTCCGGGAGGACCGGTTGTGATTTATCTGTCTCCAGGCATCCCCTTTGTCTGTGCGGTTCTTGCCGTCCTGAAAGCCTGTTCGGCCTATGTCCCTGTGGATATTAACGATCCTCCTGTAAGAACAGGGAATATCATCAAGACCTCATCCGGTTCAGCCCAAGGCCGGATTATCACCACCCAGGCCCTGGCGAAGAGGATTGAACGGATCGATGACTGTGCGGTTATTATCATGGATGAAGAAACCCTGGCAATATCAGGGCATTTACCATTGCAGGCGGCAAAGCCTGAACCCGGGATACCTGAACCCGGAATATATGATCAGGAGGATGCCTATATCATATTCACTTCAGGGTCTACAGGCAATCCAAAGGGTATTGCAATTTCTCACCCGGCAATCATAAACCTGGTCAATGCGTTTAACAGGATCGCCTCCATCGGGTCTGAAGACCGGTGCTCTTTGTGGTCAAGCCTTAATTTCGATGTATCCGTTTATGAAATCTGGTCAGCCCTTTTAACCGGGGCCTGTCTGTATATACCGGATGATTCGATCCGCTTTTCCCCGGAAAAATTCATTGACTGGCTCAGGCATAATGGTATTACCAGCGCTTATATCCCGCCGTTCATGCTGACCGGCATGGCGGAAACCGGGAACCCTCCGCTTTCCCTGAGACGGATGCTGACAGGGGTTGATCCGATACCTGAACCCCTTTTGTGCAGGATAAAGGGCCACATACCCGGTCTGTGTCTGATCAATGGTTATGGTCCGGCCGAGGCAGCTGTCTGTGCAAGTCTTTATACGGTGCCTTCAGTTCCCTCCCGGCCAGGGAATGCTCCTGTTGGAAAACCTGTTGAAAATCTTGAAATCCATATCCTGGACGAATCCGGGCGACCGGCCGGAAAGGGTGAAAAAGGGGAGATCTGCATTAAGGGAATCCAGGTGGCAAGAGGATACCTGGGTGATCCTGAACTGTCCGCCCAGAGATTTGTTCCTGATCCTTTTTCCAAAGACCCGGCCCTGATGTATAAAACCGGGGATCTGGGTTATCTGCTGGATGACGGGAACTTGATGTTTGCCGGCAGAATCGATTTTCAGATAAAGCACAGGGGGGTCAGGATCGAACCTGGGGAAATTGAAAGCAGGATCATGGCCTTTCCGGGTGTTTCCCAGGCAGCCGTGGTTCTGAAAACCGGCCGGTCAGGGAACAAAATTTTAATTGCTTACATGGACGGCAGGCCTGATGAAAAATTATTATTTGAGGCTCTAAGATCCCGGATTCCAAGGTCCATGCTGCCGTCAGCCCTGATACGGCTTGATTTTCTGCCCCAGACGGTTCAAGGCAAAATAGACAGGAAGGCTCTTGAAAAAAGAGACGATCAAGAACTTGAAACAGACAGCCCGGAACAAGCACTGTCAGATCCGCATCCCTGGCTTGAAGAGGAGAAGCAGATCGGCGCTATCTGGAAACAGGTTCTCGGATTGACACGCCTGGCCCGGGATGACAATTTTTTTCTTGTTGGAGGGGATTCCATTGCCGGTGTCAGAATCATCTCAAGGGTCAATCATCTGTTCAACAAGGCCCTGGATTTAAATGAACTGCTCAATTATCCTCAATTCAAGGATTTTAGCGCCAGGGTCATTCTTGCAGGGCCCCGGGAAAAAGGAACCGGCAATCACGGTTATTTTTCAGGGAAGGGTCATCAGCCTGGGGAATTCATTCCTCTTCTTTGTGACCAGGAACTCATCTGGCTGTTTGAGAACTTAAATCCAGGCACTTCGGTCTATCATATTCCCCTTGCATACCAGGTTCTGGGACAGCTTGATCCTGACCTGCTGAAAACAGCCGTTTCTATTATCCGGAAACGCCATAGCGCTTTAAATCTGGTTTTTTCCCTCAAGGACGGCAGGGCATTTCAGACCTTGAAAATGAACCCGCTGTCATTTGTTTTTACCCAGGCCGCAAATTCAGGGCTTTTGCCCCAACCCTCCCAGGAACAGTGTGATGCATTCAGGAGGCAATGGCTTTTTAGCCAGACAGAGACCTGTTTTGACCTTGAAGAAGGACCGCTCTTCAGGACCGGTGTTTTAAAGATGAATGAATATGAGTATTATCTTTGTTTTACCTTTCATCATCTTGTATTTGACGGATGGTCCGCTTCCCTGTTTATCAGTGAATTGAATAAAGTATATGCAGGTCTTGCCCGAAAAGAGAATATTTGTCTGCCTGATCCCGGGATAACCTATCAGGATTATGTCCTGAACACTGTAAACTCCATTCCTGCACGCCTGCACAGGGCAGACGGTTTTTTTAAGGATTATCTTCAAGACCTGCCCCGGGAAACCATGACCGGGAATGAAGGGCTTGAAGCGGATTTCTGCCTTTTCAGCATTGACGAAAACAAATATGACCGGATCAAAAAGATAGCCGGGGATAATAATACAAGTGCTTTTGCCGTTCTGCTTTCTTTTTTTCAGGTGCTCATGTTCGCAGCAACCCATGAGAATGACCAGATTACGGGGATAGCCTATGCCGGACGGAACGGGATCGAGACGGAATCCTTGATCGGCTTTCTGATGAACACTCTTGCAGCCAGGAATCAGATCCGGGCTGAATCAGGTTTTACAGAGTTTCTGGCCCGGGTTAAAAAAAATCTTGAGGTCATTTTTAAATATGCAGACATTCCGTTTTATGAGGTCAGCAGATTCTGCCGGGACCAGGGAAGGACAGAACCTGTTTTCAATTGCCTTTTTTTAATGCAGACCATGGATTTTCCTTTTCTGGATCTGCCGGAAACAAGATCGGATTATCTTTATGCGAAAACTAAAACTGCCAATGTCGATATTACCCTGGAATTGTATGAACAAAGATCAGGCATAAACGGATGGTTTAAATACAGGACCGGGCGTTTCTCCAGGCAGGAGATTGAACAGATGGCAGACCTGTTTTTGAGGATTCTCGAAAACGGGCTTGACCGGCCTGAATCCACTATCGACGACATCATCGGCATGAACAGGTTTCCCATATCGCCGCTCCAGCACGGAATGCTTATGGAAACCTTAAGGGCGCCTCATGGTGCCGGTGTTTATGTGGAACAGATCGTGTTCGGCATGGAGCAGGAAATTGATATCAACCGGTTTAAACTCGCGTGGGAGAAAATCATTAATCATCATGAAATCCTTCGCCTTGGATTCTTATGGAAGGGGCTGGATTTTCCCGAGCAATATATTTCTTTGCCCCAGCCCCTGAGAATTACATACAATGACTGGAGTTCCATCAATCCTGATGAAAAAAAAGAATACCTGGACATGTTTCTCAAGGCTGACCGGAGGCTCGGGTTTTCCCTTGACATGCCGCCTGCCTTCAGGGTCGCTCTTTTCAAGATGGAGGCCCGGCGATATACCTGTTTATGGAGCTTTCACCACTGCATTGCGGACGGAAGATCCATGGTGTTTATTCTCAGAGATTTGTTTCTTGCATATAAAACACCTGGGGCGGGCCTTAATCCGGCAGGATCTTTCAGGCATTATATCCTGTGGCTGAAAAGGCAGAAGAAGGCCAGGGCCAAAAAATTCTGGACAGATTATCTCAAGGGGTTTAACGAACCCCTGGTCTTTCCTTTCAGCGCAAGGGAAAGACCGGAAATCCAGGGCCGGCGGCAGCAGCATGCCATGTCCCTGTCAACCGGTTCTCATGAAATCCGGCTGTCTTCCCTGACTTCCCGGAAAATAAAAAACATGTGCCAGCAGAATCATTTCACATTGAATTCTTTTCTCATGGGAGCCTGGGCTGTGTTACTGAGCCATTATACCGGGAAAACGGATATCCTTTTCGGGGCTTCTGTTTCAGTCAGGAATTTTGAGCAGGACAGGGCTGATAAGACAGGAATGTATATCAATACTGTTCCGGTCCGGATCAAGGTATGTCCGGACAGCAGCCTTGCCGGTTTTATTTCAGGTATACGCGACCAATGGACTGCAATAAGGGAATACCAGTATCTGTCCCTGACCGATATTCATGCCTTAAGTCCCATCAGGGGGACTCTTCCCCTTTCTGAAATATATTTTTCCTATGATTATCAAAGCCTTTCCTCATCCCTGGATGAATACAAGCCCGCAGTTTCCTGTTCCGGGATTCTTCTTCTGGAACGGACCCCTGCATCGATTTTCCTTGTCATCAAGGGAACAGACGATCTCATGGTTTCAATTGAATATGACCAGCGTAAATTCAATGCCGGGATCACCCGCCGGATACTGGATCACCTGGCTGTTTTTTTAAAATCCGCTTCGGAAAATCCCGGGGCCTGCCTCAAGGATCTTCCGGTTTTAACAGAATGGGAAACACAAAAGATTGCAGAAAAGCTCAATACATGGACAGGTCATTTAAAATCAGGCCATTGTGTTCACCAGCGTTTTGAAATCCAGGCCGCTTTCAATATGCATATGACTGCCGTTACAGACGGCCTGCGTTCCTATACATACGGACAGCTTAATGCCTTTGCCAATCAGATGGCTCATTTTCTCATCTCAAAGGGCGGAGGGCCTGAAAAAAAAATACTGCTGCTCCTGGAACAGACCCCTGATCTGATTGCTGTGCTTCTTGGCGTGCTCAAATCCGGTTCCTGTTATATTCCCCTTGATATTTCATATCCTGATGAAAGGATCAGGCTGATTCTGGCCGATTGCAATCCTGATATCGTCATCACGGCAGATAAGGATCAAAAACGGATCAGGCCCTGTAAGGCGCAGATTGTCCTGATCGACAGGGATCTTCAGGAAATTTTGGCCATGAAGTCAGTTAACCCCAAAGAGCCGGTCACGCCCGAGAATATGGCCTATATTATTTATACTTCCGGTTCCACCGGTATTCCCAAAGGGGTTGTCATTGAACACAATGCGCTGACGGTTTTTACAAAATCGGCAATCGATATCTATGATATCCAGCCCAACGACAGGGTGCTGCAGTTCGCTTCCATCAGTTTTGACGCGTCAGCCGAGGAAATATATCCTGCGCTTTTTTCAGGTGCTACCCTTGTTATGAGGCCCCAGGGCCAGTTTCATACACCGGCCCGGTTTTTCGAATTCTGCCGGCAGAACCAATTGACTGTTATCGACCTGCCTACCTCTTACTGGCACCTGATTGCCGACGAGATAGACACCCTGCTGCTCCCTGAATCCCTGAGGGTGGTCATTATCGGCGGCGAAGAGGCCCATCCGGACAAGGTAAGGAAATGGCAGGCCCATATAGGAGATAATGTCAGGCTCGTCAACACCTATGGCCCGACAGAAACCACGGTGGCAGCAACTTTCTGCGATCTGTCCAGGCCTGGGATTGAAACCGGGAGAGTTCCCATCGGCAGGCCATTCCCTGATGTCAATCTTTGCATACTCAATCATTTTCAACAGCCGGCACTTCCGGGAATAACAGGTGAGCTTTATATAGGCGGCCCCCAGCTTGCCAGGGGGTATCTGAACAGGCCGGACCAGACTGAAAAGTCTTTTGTCATGATGAATATCAATCAGAACAAAAGGCGTTTTTTTAAAACAGGTGATCAGGCATTGCTGCTTCCGGAAGGGCAGGTGGTATTTCTCGGGAGAATCGACCGGCAGGTCAAAATCAGGGGATTCAGGGTAGAACCGGGAGAAATCGAAAGAGCAGCGCTTTCCCATGAACAGGTCAGGGAATGCGCTCTTGTCGTTTTACAGGATGCGGACGGCAATCCCGGCCTTACCCTGTTTATTGTACCAAAAAATGCCGGACCAGGGACAGGACCAGGGACAGGAGAGGATAAAACCGGAACAGGGCCTGCAATAAAAGAAGGGTTTGACGGCAGGGATATTAAATCCCGGCTTATGTCAAGGCTTCCCGGTTATATGGTTCCGTCTGCCATGGTGGCCGTATCCGGACTGCCGTATACGGCTTCCGGGAAAATTGATTATACTTTCCTGGAACAGATGCTGGTTGAGAAAAACATCCATGAAAAGGATTTCCGGCAAAAAGAGGATACCGGAGCCGGATGGGACTTTGGAGCTTACCCGGATGCCGGCCTGGAAGAATATGAGACAGGGCTTGCCCGGATCTGGGAAGAGATACTGAAAATCAATAATTTCAGTTCCGGGGATAATTTTTTTGATATTGGCGGATCTTCTTTGACTGCCATCCGGCTGGTCACTGCGATTGAAAAAAAATTTGCCGTCACTTTGCCTGTGCTTGCCGTTTTCCGGTTTCCCGTGTTAAAGGAAATGGCTGAGCTTCTTCGGAAAAATGACAGAAATTTTAAATTCAGCAATGTCAAAACCATCAGGAAAGACGGGGGCAGGGCCCCAATCTTTTTCATTGCCGGCACGAATGAAAATACCATGGCCTATCAAAACCATGACCTTAAAGGACATCCTTTTTATACGGTCACAGTGTTTGCACATAAAAATATCAAGGAAAGGATCGTTCCCATGGACCTGTGGGAAACAGCAAGGCATAATATTTCAGAGATCCTTCAGGCAGAACCGGCCGGCCCCTATATCATAGTGGGATTCTGCCGTTATTCGATTGCAGCCTTTGAAATTGCAACACAGTTAACCCGCATGGGGAAGAAAGTGGAAAAACTGGTATTGATCGATGAATTCTGGCAGAAAAAAGGGATGGCCGGTTTTGTGGGGCATCATTTGAAAGGGATATCCCGGTTCGGCCTTGGCCATATTCTTAAAAAAATCATTCCTAAAGCAAAAGAAAAAATTCATATGTGTTCCCTGTTCCTGGATAACAAGATGGAGGCTTTTTATTCGGCCCTGGGCAAACCATTACCTGAAACTCTTCAATTGAGGCTTATGGAATCTTTCTTCTGGAAAGCCTATAAGTCATATATGCCCCTTCCCTATACAGGAGATGCCGTTGTCCTGGACTCCATTCAATGGAAAGAAAAATATGATCCCCACCTGAGAAATTATATCCAGGGAGAAATCAAAAGGATTGAAACAGAGGCTACCCACAGGGACTGGTTTAAGCCGTCCCAGATGGATATCCTTATTGCGGCACTGGACAATGGGATTATTCCTTGATTTATCCTGAAACCCCTGTTATAGAAATTTAAAAAAAAGAGATTGAAAAATGTATACGTCATTTTACGGGTTAAGCACACAGCCATTTAAAATCAGCACTGATCCTACTTTCCTCTGGCTTGGGGAAAAACACAGGGAAGCTATATCCATGCTGAAATACGGTATTGAGGGGGAAGGACACACAGGGGTCCTTCTCTTGACAGGGGATGTCGGTACAGGAAAAACCACCCTGATCAACGCCCTTTTCAAATCACTGGGCAAAGACGTCATCAAGGCATATGTGACAAACCCGAATATGGATCAACTTGATTTTTTAAATTTTATTGCATCAGCCTATGGAAGCAAAAAGGGATTTTCGTCAAAGACCGGTTTTCTGATCAGCTTTGAGCGGTTTCTGAGAAATGCCAATGAAAAGAATAAAAAAATACTGCTGGTTGTGGATGAAGCCCAGTTATTATCCCATAAGCTTCTGGAAGAAATCCGGCTTTTTTTAAATATTGAAAATAACGGGCACAGCCTGATTCATATCTTTCTTGTAGGCCAGCAGGAGCTGCGAAAATCTCTTTCAAAACCTGAAAACCGTGCCTTAAGACAGAGAATTACCTTGAATTATAATATTGAAGCCCTCTTGCCTGAGGAAACGGATGAATACATAAAATACCGTCTCCAGGTAGCCGGGACTTCAAAAAGGATATTTACTCCTGATGCAGTACAATGCATTCACCATCATTCAGACGGATTGCCCCGGGAGATTAACATTATCTGCGACCATTCACTTTTGACCGGGTTTGTCCGGAATTTATACGAGGTTGATACCGGGATTGTTGAGGAGTGTGTCAGGGAAAATTCCATTTTCCCGGGAAAAAAAACAATCCCAATCAAAGATAACCCTGTTGAATCAGGAACCAAAACCGGCAGACCTGCTTTGATGGATGAAAACAAATCCCAGGATCCGGACCGGGTGGTTGATGCAAGCCGGAGCTATGTTCTGCTGGATTCCAAGAAAAAAAGAAAAAAAACCAAGGCCATATATTATGCAGTTGCTGCAGTTTTGTTTTTGTTTGTATTTGCTCTGTATCTTGTCTCTCTGAAATTTTAAATCCTTTGTTGTTTCAATTTTTTGTATCCTGTCTGCTGTAAATCCAGGCCCGTAATAATGCCCTTAAGCCCTTTGAATCGCTTTCTATAAAATTATGATTAAGAAATATTCGGAAATTTCCGGAATATTTCAGATAAGTATAAAAAAAACCTTGACAAGCCGGAAAAAGGCGAATATATCGTTAATAACCTGGAAAGGTTTAGTTAAATCTAGGGTTCAAAACCGTAGAATAAATATCAGGAGGAGTAATGTTCCAATATTTGGAGCCATCTGAAATCAAAGAAAATAATTTGAAAAAATTCAGGGTAGATCTAGGACTGAGCATTACAGACCTTTCCCGTCTTGCAAATGTCAGCACCAAGGTAATAAGCCAGACCGAGCGAATGCTCGTTGATCCGACCCGTGTAACAAAAACCAAGATTATCAAAGGATTGAATGCAGCAAAACCTGAAGGTGAAAAAAAAATAGAATACACCCAGGTTTTCAAACATGAAAAAGAATGAATTATGATTAAGGATAGTGGGGATAAGGTATGTATAAGAATTATTATTTAATGCAGGCAGAGCCGTTTTCTCCAGTTCCATCTCCAGATCTGTTTTATAAATCCGACCGCCATGGAAAAACCTGGAATCATCTAGTTGACTGTCTTAGGAAAAAAGAGCCGGTGGTTATGACTGCCGGAGACTATGGTACAGGCAAGACATTATTGTGTCTAAAACTGATCCAGCTGATGAAAAAAAATAATGTATCGCCTATAGTGTATATCCCGTCATCAGGGTATAGGTTTTCCATGCTGCTTGAGAAAATATTGAAAACACTCAATATCCAGTCAGAGCCGGGTGATGAGACTGAATTTCGGCAGATGATCTATGAATATTTTGAATCTGAGCCGCCAAAAAACAATAAATTCATCTATCTTGTAATTGATGATATACATGAATTTGATTTTGAGTTTATTCTCGGCCTTTCCCAACTGATCACCTTCAACCATGACGGATATTTTCCCATAAAGCTTTTCATGTTCGGCCACACCGGTTTTTTACAGGATCTGGACAACCGGAATCTTGTATCTTTCAAGCAGAGAATCAAAGCAATCCCCATGCTTTTCCCCTTAACCGTCCCTGAGGTGACCGAATATATTTATTTCAGGTTGATTTCATCCGGAGCATCGGGCAGTCCGGTATTTGACGAATCAGCAATAGAATTGATCACTTCCGTCAGTAAGGGACTTCCCCGGCTGATCAACAGAATCTGTGACATCAGCCTTCTGGCCGCATGCAAAAAGAAAACGAATCTGATTAACAGAAAAATGGTGGAGACGGCATTGGGCGAATCCGGATTAGAGCAGGTTCCTGTTTCAGCGCCAATGATCCAGGTACCTGCTGTTGAACCAAGGCGGGAAGAACCAGGGCCCAGGCCGGACCGTCAGGCCCGGAAATTGACATCTTTTGCCAGGAAGCGTGAAACAGAATCTATTGCATCTGCGAGAGGTGAACTTTTTGAAGTATCGGAAGACGACAGGCCGGAGCTGAATCGTAAGGAAAGAAAACCCGCGGATTTGAAAAAGAGTTCGTTTATGGATGCTAAAAGCATGCTTATCATCTGTTTGATACTTATTATAGTCCTCATGGCATTGTTTTTGTTCAGGGATAATAGATTAAGTGATGTTTCCGATTCCAAGACCGGTACAAACGGGAAAGGAAACGGGGTCGTGACCCGGTCTATTTCAGAATTGCCTCCAAAAAAAGATGTGATCGTTTACAGGTCTGTCACTCAGAATTACATTGAACCGGATAACCATAAGTCTCTGGCTCATCCGATGATAGATTTTCAGAATTGAAACAGGAATTTATCAAATAAATGGATAATCTATGAACACTCAATTATTTCAGTCAAGTTATTCAAGGCAATTCCTGGCAGGTAAAGGAAACCCGGATACACATCCGGAGTCAGGAGCCAAAAGCTATAAACAGAATTTCATAGGCTTATCAGAATCTGTTGAATCTCCCGGGACCGGGCAGCCGAAGATCGAAATGCAGCCAAAGGAACAAAAGAAAAAGCCTCAGGCCAGGAATCCGGAATTTATGTGGGCTAATAACGCCCGGCGTTTTTCAGAACATGAGATGCCGTTTTTATCTCAAAAATCAGTCCGGCAGCTTGAATCCAATTACAAGGAACTCATGATGGTTGAGGCCAATATGGCAGCCCTTGGCAAGGGTCAAAACACTTATTATATCACAAGCTGCATGGACAGGGACGGCAAAACCATCACAGCGATCAGCGCTGCATACGGCTTATCCCTGTATTCCGGAAAAGAAGTGCTGCTGATTGATTTTAATCAGCAGGACCCCCAGGTTCATAATCTGTTCGGTATCAGTGAAAGCCCGGGATTCCATGAATTATGTGAAGGGAAGGCATCCCCCGGGCAGGTTATCCTGCCGACCGCCCATAAGGGGCTGAGTATCATTACCATCGGCGGCGGCAATGGGTATATGAAAGGTGAACAGGCTGTCAAAAATGCAATGGATTCTCTATCGCCGCATTTTGATTATATTATCTGTGACGGGAGTTCTGTTTTATCTTCTTCAGTTGCCTTGAGAAATATCCCGGTATTCGGGTCGGTTCTGATTGTGATCGAATGTGAGAAGACCCGCTGGGAGGTCCTGCAGTTAGCAGAGGAAAAAATCAGGAAGAGTAGTGGCCCCGTTTCTATTGGCGTTGTCTGCAATAGGCGGAAATATTATATACCATCAATAGTTTATAAGGTGATTTCAAAAAAATGATATGATGAAAAATCAAGGTTTTAAAAAACAAATTATCGGCCTGTTTTTTATTTTATGCCTGGTCATTCTTTTGAATGGCTGTTCAACTACAGGTAATTTGCCTCCGGATTTTGAAAAACCTTATCACCGGACAACTTATTCCTTTGACCAGGGGACATATCCGTCCGACCAGGATCTTTTCCTTGTATACACAATTACCCCCGGTGATGTGCTGGATGTCATGTTTCAGATCAAAGCCCAGAAAGCTGAAGAATTCAGGATTGATCTCTATCATGAAATCGATGTTGTTTTCCCGGATCTGCCTGGATTGTCAAACACCCAGAAGATAATGCCCACAGGCAATATTGTCATGCCTTATGTCGGAGAGGTTTATGTGCTCGGGCTTACCCTGGATGAGGTTCATGCTTTATTGGCTAAGAAATATTCAAAAATTCTGCTCGACCCGCAATTGGTTGTTAAAGTGACCAATATGGACGCCAGGATTGAACAGATCCGTAAAGACCTGCATACGGCTCCGCGCGGCTTGAGTAAACTTGTCAATGTCCGCCCTGACGGATATGCGACATTCCCGCTGATCGGTGATTATTTCGTGGCTCATAAAACCCTGAAGCAGGTCAACAGCCTTATCCAGGAAAAATATGAAGCTTATCTTCCGGGTATGCATGCTGATTTATACCTTCATGAACAGGCAGGGTCAGTAGTATATATGTTAGGAGAAGTGAATAAACCAGGTCCTTATAAAATACAGAAACCGATCAATCTTCTCCAGGCAGTAACCCTGGCCGGCAGTTATACAAACAATGCAAAGATTGAAAATATCATCCTGTTTAGAAAACACGAACAGAAACTGATTGCCCGGAGCATTAACCTTGAAAACCTCCTGGCTTTAAAGGACAGTGAAGCTTTTTTCTTTTTGAAACCGGATGATATCGTTTTTGTGCCAAAAACCAAAATTGCAAATCTTGCTCACCTGATGACACAGATTTCATCAATTGCCCTGTTTGATGGATGGAGCATCGGAATCAGCGGCGGAACCATGAAATGGATGGATGATGTAAATCAATAAAGGAAATCAACAAATACTGGAAATGGACGAAGACCATGAAAAAATCAAATGATTATGTTAGAAATTTTGTAACGATTTTCTTTGCAAGAAAGCTGGTCATTATTACAGTAGCCCTTGTAATCATGGGGGGATCGGTCTTGTTTGCACTATTATACCCCCCTGTATACATGGCAACTTCTTCAGTGATTTTAAAAGGGGCTGTTTCATTAAAAAATCCTGAAAGCATTGAAAAAACCCAGAGCGAGATAGGTTCAATCAGCGAAACTGAATTATTTTCCGAGATTGAGATCATCCTTGCCAATGTAGTGGCCCAGAATACAGCAGATGAATTGATTCTGAAGGGGTTTGATTTCGGGGGAATCGGGGGAATCGGCACTGAAGAAAAAAAGCGGGACAAGGCAATTGAACTCATAAGATCCATTACAACAGCCAATCTGAACCCGAGATCCAGTACCATAACAATCCAGACCACCTGGGGCAATCCGGAAAAAGCAAAAACCATACTTGAGTCATTGCTTGAAAATTATTTTGAATACAGGTCCGAGGTGTTTAAACCCAGGGAAGCTGAAACATTTTTTTCAGTTCAGCTTGAAAAATTCTCCAAAGAACTGCAGGAAAAAGAAAGTGAATTGCGTAAATTGACAGTTGATTCGCAGACACCTGATTCAGCATCTGAAATGCAGAACAATCTTTTGAATATGAAAAATCTTGAAAGGCAATTGTTTGATTTAAAACAGAGTTATTATGATCAGAAATTCAGGGTGGATCTCATGGAAACCGATATCCGTTCAGGAGAAGCGAGCTATTTTTCATATGTAAAGGATCCCCAGCTCCAGGAATTGTCCAACCTGGTGCTTGAAATAATCAAACAGAGAAATGAAGCAGGCAGGATATTTCACCCGGAGAGCGAGAAAATCAAGAATTATAATAAACAGATTGATGCTGCCATGGGAACTTTCAAGCGTGAAATCGGTAAATTTGTCAATGCAGAAAAATCCGAGCTTGAAAATATAAATAATAAGATATCATTTCTCATGAATCAGATCAAAACCCTGAGAGATGAGAATATGGGCCTTTACGAAGCATCTACAAGATCAAAAATGCTGGAGCGTCAGATTGCTGTCCTGGAAGATTCTTATACAACATTTACAAAACGCCTTCAAGAAGCTAAAATCTCCAATACTTATCAGACAAATACCCTGTTTTCAGTCAGTTTGCTTACAAGACCTGAAGCATCTGATACTCCGATTTTTCCAAACAAAGCAAAAGTGATTCCAATGGGAATTATTGCAGGGATTATAATGGGTATAGCCGTGGGGTTTTTAATGGAATTTTTCAACCATACGTTTAAGACACCTGAAGATGTAGAGAATAACACGGATATGATTTATATCTTTTCAATCCCTGAGTAGTCAATTGAAATGGTAGAGGAACTCATGGGAAAGGGAATAAAATTGCGTCATCTGATCTGGCTGAAAATTTTTAAAAGAAAATCAGGATATCTGAGGGGACGTCTGTGGGGGGACAGAGCAATGGAAATTATTCTTTCAACCCTGCTGATAGTTTTTACAATACCGGTTGTTCTTATAATTATACCAATAATCCTGGCAATTCACGGCAGGCCTGTTTTTTATGCAGGGAACAGGTATGGATGGAATAAGCGGCTTTTCATCATGTATAAATTCAGGACATTGCCCAGGGAGTTTGAAGCGGAAAATCATGGAACTCTTGTTTCATATTTACAGGGATACCGGCTGCCGTGGTTCAGCCGGTTTCTAAGGGATACAAGGCTTGATGAAATACCCCAGTTGTATAATGTATTAAAAGGAGACATGGATCTTATCGGACCCCGGCCGGTGAGGCCAGCGGTATATGAAAAGGCATGCAGGAAAATCAGGGATTATGATAAGCGTTTTGAGGTAAAGCCCGGTCTTGTCGGGTATTCTCAATTATTTACACCCCACAGTGCTCCGAAAAGAATCCGCTCTGCCATTGATAACCGGGCAACTAAATATAAAAAAGGGATGAGTGAGTTTCTTATTCTCGTGCTTGCTGCATTTGCTGCAAGCAGCGCCTGCGTCCAATTGCTGTTCAGGCACGCTTTAAGTATTTCATTTAAGGGAAGATTTTTTAGAAATTATAATGAGAAAAGAGGTCTTGACAGGAAGAAAATAACAAAGGGAACTGTTGCATTTGCACATGATGAAGCATTTGAAAGGGGATTTTCTGAAGAAAAAATACTGTGCGGTATCCTGTATGATATGAATGAAGAATATTTCAGGATGGATACGAATGAGAAAATCGACACCACCCAGACCCAGTTTGTAATCACTGCAACAATAAAAAAGCGCTTTTCAATCCTGAAATTAATGCCGGTAAAAAAATCAGCGTATTGCTATGGCGAGATACTCAGGAGTTATGAAAATCTGAATAAAGACCATAAATACTCCTATATTTTTAGATACAGGCCTGTGACGGATCTGAATCAGTATTTCGTGGATCAGTATTTTTTAAAAAAAGGGATGATGCTGTATGTCTTCTGATGAGTCCATCCTTACGCATCCATTGTCCAGGTTGATTTATTATCTTCTGTTATCAACCATTCCTTTTTATTATTGGCGCCAGGCCTTTCCGGTTGTTCCTTTTGACTGGTTTCTGGCTTTTATTTTAATGATCATCATACTGATTCATCTTGTAATAACAAAACGCCTTCCGGAGGCTTTTTTCAATAATTTGAACATCTGGTTTATTTTATTTTTTCTGATCAATCTGATTTCATCCCTGTTTTCAGAATATCGGGATTTTGCCTTGTCAGAATTGTTCGTTCTATTCCAGGGCTATGTTTTTATTATCATCAATTTGTTCTTTTTAGACAGAAAAAGCCTGGCTGGCGGGTTACCCATGGCACTCGGGCTCAGTATCGGTTTAAATTCCCTGATTGCCAGCCTTGGGTATTTTTTTGGAATGACATATATGAATACCTGGGAAGGTCATTTTAGAACCCTTGGCGTTACCCTGGGATCAAATACTTTGTCTTTGATGTGTGTTTTCATCATTCCGATTCTTGTATACGCCATGATCAATGCAAAATCCGCAGGTTCATTTTTTTCTTATATGTTCCTGG
>MGTJ01000125.1 GCA_001799395.1 Desulfobacterales bacterium RIFOXYA12_FULL_46_15
CCGGTGGACAGGGTTAACACCCGGGCAATTCAGAAAAATGCAATAACCTTCTGCGGCAGAAACAAGCCCCTGTTTAGCGCAAAAAGTCAAAACTCTTTCGTCAATCAGCAATCCATATCTCTTTTTTAGTTGTAGAGTATCGTGTAACAACAAATCTGAAAAAAGGAGGAAATAAAAAATGGATAACACTCTGCTCAAAGGTGTATGGAAATATCTGATGCCGGTTCCGCCATTCTTATGGAAACGGAAAATCCGTCAAATGGCCAAAAAGGCTGAGGCCGGTATCGGTTTTATGACAAAGGACCATCACAGGGTCCGCAATTTTGTTGTCAAAACCCTTCCTGAATACGGGAAACCCTTATCTGAGGATAAAATTGCCAAAGATCTGGATCTTGACCTTGAATATGTTTCCGCCATCCTTGACGAACTTGAAAAGAACAAATTTTTTATTTTCCGCAACAAAGAAAAGGAAGTGGTCTGGGCTTACCCGGTAACAGCGGCAGTCACCCCCCATAAGGCATATTTTCCAACCGGCGAAACCATCTATGCGGCCTGAGCCATAGACGCTTTTGCGGTGCCCTTCGTGCAAGGGTGGTTAAGAAAAGAAACCTTAAAAGTCAGGATTGAGACCCAGTGCGCTTGCTGCTCGGAGCCCCTGTCCATTGATATTGACAGCAAATTGAATGTTCAGGTTCACAACTCTGATGCCAATCCCCTGGTTTTTATACCGGATGTTGATTTTACAACACTTTCAGACCCGAGTATCATCAATGCGTTCTGAAATCAGTCTGTTTTCTTCCGGTCGGAAGAACACGCAAAAAACCATCGAAAGAACAATAAGCGGTTGCCTGGCGGATATCTTACAGCAGAACAATGCGCATTTATAACCCCTATCATACAAGGAGCGATTTTTAAAATGTCCCGCTAAAAGGTAAAAATTTTGAAAATTTTCCTGGTTCCGGGCATCTGGAAGACCTGCCTCCGGTGTAAGGCACCGGAGGTTATTGCATATTCATTTTCCCTTCAGCATGTGCTTTTATGGCATTGAGCCCCACATCCATATAATCGGCATAGTCCCTGTCGATAAAGGTCCATTTGAATATAGCCCTGCCCAGACATCCTATGCTCCCCGGAAACATATCATCTTTCAGCTTGAAGGAATATTTCCAGCGGATCAGAAAGGAATGATCGGTAACCGGGATAAACCGGAACTCTCCGATTCCATATTCAATGGGTCTCGCCTGCTTCAGGGAATAGTCCCATACCCTATATCTGAAATATCGGGGGTTCTTTTCAAGGACCTCTTCATTTGCGGATTCTCCATCCATGAGAAATACCCTGCGGATGGAACCGGTTTCCGGATACTCAGCCTCCGTCACCGGTTTTGTGTGGTCCACACCCGCCAGTTTTTCGGTTCCCGGAAGGAAATATTTCAGCGGGGTGTGAAGGAATTCATTGAAATAGTCATCGGCATTTCGGTTGATCATTATCTTCACTTCACGAAAAATATGTTTGTCTTCATATCCGGATACGGTTTTGATACAGTTCATTTTTTTCCTCCTTCTTTCATTCTTTGTGTGGTAACATGAAATTACAAATTTAAAGTTGACAGCGTCAACATGGATAATAAAGCACTGCGTTGACAGCGTCAACATAAATTTTATTCAATTCATTTGACAGGCTGAAACGGAGTTGAAAAAATGGGGAATGAAATGAAGGAGCACCTTCTAAAGGCTGCCCGGGATTTGATGGATAAAGGGGGAATCAATGCTTTATCCATGAGAACCCTGGGGAATCTGGCCGGTTTCTCCCGGACGGCATTGTATCGCCATTTTGAAAATAAAGAATCCTTGCTTGCTGCCATTGTGGCCGAAAACTTTTCCCAATTGGAAGAAATCATCAACCAGGCCGAAGAACCCGGCAAGACACCCGGACAGGCCCTGTCCATACTTTTAACGGCTTTTTATGAATTCGGTATCCGGCACCCGGATCATTACCGGCTTATGTTCAGTACAAGATGGGATGAGACCCGGCACCCGGAAATCAAACAGGCGGCCAAAAGCATGTTTGCAAAAACGGCAGCCCTTGTTTCCGGGGCAGCCCGGCCGGGCCTGTCACCTGAGATACCGGTCCAAAAGACGGCTGTTTTATTTGCCTTTATTCATGGTATGGTTGAATTGCACCTGTCAGGCCATAATGAGGTGTCAAAAGGTCTTGATGATGCTCAGCCCCTGATTGATCTTCTTATAGAATCCATGCTCGGTTGAATTATGGGCCGCCTTGTCCGGGCAGAAATAAAATACTGGAGGTCCTGATGAAAAGAACATGCATGATCGCCGCAATCCTGATCCTGTTCATTTGCCCTGATTCCAAGTCTCTGGGAGCAGACACGGCGGATAACGCTATCTTTGCCGGGCTTTTGGAAAAACATGTGGCCCGGGGGAGGGTGGATTATGACGGGTTTAAAAAGGATGAGCCCCTTTTTGACGACTATCTTTCAATATTAAGCGCTGTTGACCCGGATTTGCTGCCAAAAAGGCATCAATTCGCTTATTTTATCAATGTGTACAATGCCTTTACCATCAAGCTGGTTCTGACCCGATACCCCGGAATCGATTCCATCAAAGATATCGGCGGACTTTTTTCAAGCCCCTGGGACCAAAAATTTATCCGGCTTAAAAAAGGCGCCTTTTCCCTGGATGATATCGAGCATAAAATCCTTCGCCCCGTTTACAAGGACCCCCGGGTCCATTTTGCCGCCAACTGCGCCTCAAAAAGCTGCCCCCCGCTCCGGAACGAACCCTATGACGGAGAAAGGCTGGATCAGCAATTGGATGAGCAAACAAAAGGGTTTATCAATGACGGCAGGAATAATTTTTTCAAGGATGGGACACTTTTTCTAAGCCGGATTTTCAAATGGTATGAAGATGATTTTTCAGGGAAACCGGCTCAATTTGTCCGTCAGTACGCCTTGGGAGACCTGAAACGGAATATCGATGATTCAAAAGACCGCCTGGACATCAGCTATCTCAATTATGACTGGTCGCTGAACAAATAATAAGCCAATGAAATTTTTTGCTGCGGATAAAAAACAGCCCCTGTTGATTCTTTCCCTGATATTTTACAGCCTGTCCAACGCGATGATGCTCCGGGCCGGACACCTGGGAAGCGGCGGTTTTTTCTTTTCCGCCTGGTGGATCATTGCAACGGTTTCAGGGCTGGGGGTCTGGCATGCCTTTCCGGAAGCAGGCCCAAGAAAAACAGCAGCCTTTATTCTCTTATTTTCCATCCTGATCCGAATCCCCTATCTTTTCTTTTTTGCAGAAGGGGATGATATCTACCGGTATCTCTGGGAAGGGATGATCCAGGGCCACGGGTTTTCGCCCTTTGTGCTTGCACCGGACAGCCCGGCTTTGGCCCATCTTAGGGATGAGTTCTGGGTTGGAATCAACGGCAAACCTATTCCCGCCATTTATCCGCCCCTGGCCCAGATCCTGTTCAGGGTGCTGGATTGCATCCATCATTCCGTGCTGACATTCAAGGCCTTTTTTGCGTTCTGCGACTGCATGACCACGGCTGTGCTGCTTCTCTGGTCCCATCAAAAAAAATATGAGCTGCGGCATGTGCTTCTTTTTGCCCTGTCGCAGGTCAGCCTCGTCTTCAGTGCAGGGGAAGGACACCTGGATGCCGTTATGGTGACTTTCCTGGCCGGGGGTCTTTTCCTTTATGACACCGGCCGGTTCAAAAGCGGATTTTTTCTTCTCGGCTGTGCCGTAATGCTGAAAATCATCCCCATCCTTCTCATTCCGTTTCTGGTCACCCGGAAGAATATACGGCACCTCTGGACCGCCGCTGTTCCATTTCTCTCCATAATTATGGTTGAAGGAAATTTCATCTCCGTCCTGGTCTGGTTTAGCGGGTCTACCTGGTACAACGGACCGCTGACCTGGATCTTAAGAAAAATCCATTTGGGCTCGGCTCCTCTTGCAGCCGGGGCCGTCTTTGGCCTCTGGGCGCTGCGCGAATTTTTCTTCGGTGCAGACCGGCTCCGTTCAGCCCATATCCTCATGGGGTTGTTTTTCCTGTGTACCATGGTTCTTCACCCCTGGTATCTTCTATGGGGGGTGATGCTGCTTGTGTTTTTCCATTCCCCAACCTTGATTGCCCTTACCGCCTCTGTCTGTTTGACCTTTACCGTCAATGACATCAACCGCCGTCTCGGGGTTTGGGAAATATCCGATGCAACCGTTCTTGCGGAATATATTCCCGTACTGATTGTGTTTCTTTTTACGATTTACCGTCATCACAGCACTGGGAGAAATTCTTTCGACCCGCCGCAAACCGCTGCCGTCATCATTCCGGCAATCAATGAAGAAACAACCATTGCAGCCTGTATCCGATCCATTCTTTCACAGACCCGGGTCCCGGATGAGATCTGGATCGCCGACGGCGGGTCAACAGATGAGACAATAACAATTGCAAACGCTTTCCCAGGACTCAGGGTGGTCCGGTCAGCCCCTGGCCGGGGAATCCAGATTGCCCGGGCCCTGGAATTCTCCGGAGCAGACATGATCCTGATCTGCCATGCCGATGTGCAGCCCCATCCCGCCATGGTCGAAGAAGCAATGACCGTATTGTCGGAAAACAGAACTCTTGCCGGAGGTGCTTTCCGGGTCCGGTATGATGAACAATCCTTTAAAGCTGCCGTGATCTCCTGGATCAATTTTCTGAAAACAGCCCTTCTGGGGATCAGTTTCGGCGACCAGTGCCAGTTTTTTCAAAGAGCAGCCCTGCCCGGCGGCTTTCCTGCCATGTGGTTGATGGAAGACGCGGAACTCTCCTTCAGGATTCGTGAAGCTGGTGATTTCAGGTATCTTTTATCAGGTCCGGTGGTTTCTTTCAGACGCTGGAAGAAAAAAGGGATTACTGCCAATTTTACGACCATCCTGTCACTCACACTCAGGTTTGTCATCTTCCGTCGCCTGGGCTTGTTGCCGGACAATCCCGAAGCATTCTACCGGCGCTATTATGGCCAAAATGAGAGGCCATGAACGGCTAAACTGCTTTATTCACATTATTTTGGACTTTTATTTTAAAAAGAAGTATGCAAGACTGACAAGGCAGCAGGTTTGTTCCGCTTAATGTCAGGTCAGGGATGCGGAATGGCAAATAAAACGGCATATGAAAAACTCTTATATCGATCATGATCAAAAAAGACTTATATCGGGAGAAACCCAATGTTGCTTGTAACCGCAGATGAAATGCAGGATATGGATCAAAAAACCATCCGGTCCTTTGGTATTCCAGGTCTCGTACTCATGGAAAGTGCCGGGAGAGGGGCTGTTGATGCCCTGCTTTCAAAAATCAACACCAAGGATATCAAAAACATAGCCGTCATGGCAGGCCGGGGCAACAACGGCGGGGACGGGTTTGTCATGGCCCGGTACCTGATGGAAAAAGGGTTTAAGGTCACGGCTTTTTTGCTGGCTTCAAAGGAAGCGGTAAAAGGAGATGCAAGGGTCAATATGCAGTTTTTTGAAACACTCTGTGGCCATTCTTCCTTCTCATCCCTTGTTGAAATTAAAAATGAAGGGGAATTAAAAACAAACAAAACCCGGATACTTCATCATGATCTTTTCATTGATGCCATCCTCGGAACCGGTTTGAATGCAGAACTTAAGGGTGTGGTCAAAGATGCGGTTGAATTGATGAATAAAAGCGGAAAGCCGGTCTTTTCCGTAGACATTCCTTCGGGTCTGAACGCAGATACGGGAAAACCCCTGGGATCTGCGGTCAAAGCCTTTGCTACTGCTGCCTTTGCCTTTGCCAAGGCCGGGCATATCCTTTATCCCGGCAATATCCATACCGGCGAGCTTTCCATCATTGACATCGGCATCCCGAAATTCATTGCAGATGAAAAGAAAATTCAGCTCCGCCTCGTTGAAAAACAGGACATTGCCGCATTTTTCCCGCCAAGGGAGTTTGACAGCCATAAAGGGAGTTTCGGGCATGTTCTCGTTATTGCCGGATCAACCGGAAAAACAGGAGCCGCCGCTTTTTGTGCCGATGCTGCCATGAGATGCGGCACTGGTCTTGTGACCTTAGGAATTCCGGAAAGTCTCAACCCGGTCATGGAAAGCCTCGTCCTGGAACCTATGACCCATCCTTTACCGGAAAAAGAAACAGGCTTTTTGTCTGAAACCTGTCTTAAGGATATCCTTGGTCTCCTGAAAGGAAAACAGGCCCTGGCCCTCGGCCCCGGCCTCGGAACCCGGGAAGGCACAAAAAAGCTGGTTCAGGAACTGATTGAACAAAGCCCTGTTCCCCTGGTCCTGGATGCTGATGCCGTCAATTGTATTGCAGAGAATCCAGGGATTCTGAAAAAGAAGACCCAACCCGCCATCCTGACCCCGCATCCCGGGGAAATGGCAAGGCTCTGCAATCTTACAACCCGTGATATCTGGGAAGACAGGATCGGCATTGCCCGGAAATTTGCCTCAGAATTTGAGGTGATCCTGGTCCTGAAAGGGGCGCAAACCGTTATTGCCCTGCCGGACGGAAAAGCTTTTATCAATCCGACAGGCAACCCAGGCATGGCCTCGGGAGGGATGGGGGATGTGCTGACCGGCATGACCGCAGGGTTCCTGGCCCAGGGATTTTCCCCTGAAAATGCAAGTCTTGCCGGGGTTTATATCCACGGTCTTTGCGCAGACATCCTGTCAAAAAAGATGGGGAATTTTGGCTTTTTGGCTAAAGACATGATCAACGCCATCCCTAAAACCATATTTCAGCATATCTTATGAAACCCATAGAATCAAAAACAGCAGAAGAAACCCTTGCCCTGGGTGAAGCCATGGGCAAACTGATTTCACAGGGCATGTCCATTGCCTTGAAAGGCGGTCTCGGAGCCGGTAAAACCACTTTTGTCAAAGGGTTTGCAAAGGGTCTCGGTGTACCGGAAGAGTATTATATCACAAGCCCGACTTTCACCCTTATCAATGAATATCCGGCATCTTTTCCCTTCACTCTCTATCACCTTGATCTTTACCGGCTTTCATCAGCCGATGAGCTTGAATATATCGGATTTGACGATATTATCGATGATAACCATATCATTGTTGTGGAATGGCCGGAAATACTCAAGGATATCTCTTTTGAATTTGATATTGAGATCCGGTTTCAGTTTGATGAACACTACAACAGACGCATATCTTTTTTTGCCTCTGGACAACCCGGGATAAATCTGTTAAGCAGATTGTTTTTATAATTTTTAATAACTAATGATTCAGCGGGGTTATTATGGCCATTAGAGTACAAAAATACGGTGGAACCTCTGTTGCCGACATTGATCATATCAACCGGGTTGCCGACAGGGTAAGCAAAGCCTATGATGAGGGAGACAAGATAGTGGTGGTGCTCTCTGCCATGGCAGGAGTTACGGACAATCTCATCTCCCTTGCCCGAAGGGCTTCAGCAACGCCTGATAGAAGAGAGCTTGATGTCCTGCTTGCAACGGGTGAACAAACCACGGCCGCCCTTCTTGCCATGATCCTCACCTCAAGGGGGTACCTGGCAAAATCTTTCTTGGGTTTCCAGGCAGGAATCAGGACAGATAAAACATCGGGCAAGGCCAGAATCCTTGACATTGACGGGAAAAACATCCTGAACGCCATCCATGCCGGATATATAGCCGTTGTGGCCGGGTTCCAGGGTGCGGATCAAGACGGAGACATCACAACCCTGGGCCGGGGCGGTTCCGACACATCGGCCGTTGCCATTGCATCCTCTTTGAAAGCCGATGTCTGTGAGATTTTTACAGATGTGGATGGTGTCTACACCACTGACCCCAGGATCTGCGACAAAGCCCGGAAAATAAAACGCATCACCTATGAAGAAATGCTTGAAATGGCTATACTGGGCGCAAAAGTGCTTCAGATCAGGTCAGTTGAATTTGCCAAGAAATATAATGTGCCCGTTCATGTGAGGTCATCATTTAATGAGGAGGAAGGAACTATGGTCGTCAATGAAACACAAGATATGGAAAGTGTGGTGGTATCCGGGATTACCTGCGATATGAACGAGACCAGAATCACCCTGAAAAATGTCCCGGATCAGCCCGGAACGTCTGCAAAGATTTTCACCCCGCTGGCAGAAGCGGAAATATGCGTGGACATGATTATCCAGAATACCCAGTCCAACGGTGACACAGACCTGACCTTTACGGTAACCAAGGATGATTTTGCCAGGGCAAAGGCAATCTCTGAAAGAGTTGCCAAAGACATCGGCGCATCCGAAGTTGTGACGGCAGAGGATATTGCCAAGGTTTCGGTCATCGGGCTCGGTATGAAAAGCCATTCCGGCGTTGCTGCCACCATGTTCCAGGCCCTGGCCAATGAAAATATAAATATCCGGCTCATCAGCACGTCTGAAATCCGGATCTCCTGCGTCATCCTGGCAAAATATGCGGAACTGGCCGTCCGAACCCTGCATTCAGCTTTCGGCCTTGATAAGGAAAAATAAGACTGCTTAAAAAGCCTATAAATAGCCGGTCCTTAAAAAACACATATACCCATTGCCGGTTTGATAAATATCGCTTTAACCGGCAATGGGTATATTGAAATCCGTCTGCCGGATAAAAAATATATTTCAAGATATATAGTTTTCTAAAAGTTCAATCATATGTTGCACCGATTCAAGGCCATTAATTGGGAGTTCAGAACACTCATAACTATATTGGGTAAGCCCCCGGCTTTGCCGGAGGTCACTGACTTCCGGCAAAGTTCTGAAAGCCTTGGGAAAAATTTAAAGGGGACAAAAAATGATAAAAGCGTTACAGCACACGGTCTCGGCCACTGTGGCGGATGCCGTAAAAATATTGTCGGATTACCGTGATAAGGCCATGTTGATGGCTGGCGGCACCGATCTTCTCGGGATGCTGAAAACCAGGGCCTCGGCTGTTTATCCTCAAATTTTGATCAATATAAAAACCATCCCGCTGAGCAGGAGTGCTATAAAATTGAAATAATAAAAATCCTGATAAAAAAGGCCGTGTTCCCCTGAAAAATAGCATTAAAAACCGGGCAAAGACATTCGGCCGATCGTCATACCTTATATAAAATAGAACGACCTGCAAAATGGAAAAGCACTGAGGGAATTATCAGTGCTTTTGCCCGGAATTAAATAAATATAAAAACTGAATCCAGGCGGGTTAATCGGACCACAAAATAATTCTGGTATATGGTAAAAATCATGGCCTGAGTTTCGAATATATTTTGAATGGTCAAGCATCTGAATAATTAAGCTTGGTTGCAAGTATTCATGATTCCATCATGATATATTATGAAAAAAATAAACAGGGCCTATCTTTCCGAAATTTAACTTTATCTGTTAAACTCTTGACTAAAAAATTCCAGTAAACTATGTTTCTCCCAAAGCGGAAAGGCAAAGGTATGGACATATATACAATTGGATACGAAGGCATGGATCAAAAATTATTCATGGCCTACTTAAAGCGTTTTAACATATCATACATAGCAGATGTTAGACATAGGCCATTAAGCCGAAAAAAAGGTTTTTCTATGACTGCTATGGCTGAAATGCTTAATTTGAATAATATAAAATATAAAAATTTTAA
>MGTJ01000126.1 GCA_001799395.1 Desulfobacterales bacterium RIFOXYA12_FULL_46_15
CCATACTCATATTTTTCATGAAAAAATCAAACAGGACCGATCCCCTTATTTTGAAAACGAACCTGAATTCAAACTCCTGTATAATTCCCTCAAAGCCAAAATCAGCCTTGCAGAGGACCTGATCCAATCCATGGATCGCCACAAGGTAAACCTATCCGTTGTCTGCGGGTTCCCGTGGCGAAGCCCGGACCTGATTAAACAGAACAACGATGTGGTCATTGAGGCGGTCCAATCCTATCCTGGCAGAATCAAAGGGCTTGCCTGTTTCGATGTTGCCTGGGAAGGGGCTGCCGTTGAAACACAGCGATGCATTGATGCCGGGCTCAGCGGTGCAGGCGAACTGGCTTTTTACCTTTCCGGGATTGATAAAGAGGCTTTATCCTTTCTTGACCCGGTCATGGCCGTGCTAAGGGAAAACAACAACCTGCCCTGCATGATCCACACCAATGAGCCGGTGGGTCACCCCTACCCGGGGAAAACCCCCATCACCCTGGAACAGATCTATATCCTGGCCGAAACCTTTCCGGACAACAGGATCATCCTGGCCCACTGGGGCGGCGGTGTCCTGTTTTATAATATCCAGAAAAAAAAGACCAAAGAAGTACTTAAAAATATCTGGTATGATACGGCAGCCTCACCATTTCTATTCGACCCTGAAATTTATGATATGGCCGTCACTGCGGGTGTGATTGAAAAAATATTGTTCGGCACGGATTTTCCGCTCTTAAGCCCGGACCGGTATTATAAAGACCTTGATCATTGCCATATCACTTCCCTTCAGAAAGAGCAGGTATTGGGCGGGAATGCTGCCCTGCTGTACGGATGAACTTCTTTTTTTAGGTTTAGAATCAAAGATCAGCTGATTTTATGCTATTATTGGAAATACTTTCAAATATTGTGGAATTATGTTACTGATTGTGAAATTTTAATTCATCGATTCATTCATATTGATCAAAAGACAGGACAAAGGATGGAAAATAAAAATAAAACAAGCCCTTTTAGCATGAACCCCTATATTTTTACGATCCTATTGCTGGGTTTTGGTTTATGGTGCTTCTGGGACGGCTGGATTACAAAAAATCCTGAAATGTTGAAGCATGCAAATTTAAACCGGGTATTAAGTGCGATCCTGCTGCCCTGGGGCATTTATGATTTTTTTAAGCTGAGAAAAAAACAAAAAAACAGAATAGGATCAGAAGACAAATAAATGGATAAGAGCCTTTTAAGGGAAATACAAAAACGCAGAACTTTTGCCATTATCAGCCATCCTGATGCAGGAAAAACCACACTTACCGAAAAGCTCCTCTTGTTTGGCGGGGCCATTCAACAGGCCGGAGCCGTCAAATCAAGAAAAATTGCAAAGGCTGCGACCAGCGATTTTCTTGCCATTGAGCAGGAAAGGGGCATCAGTGTTTCTTCTGCTGTCATGAAATTCAATTATAAAGGATATGAGATCAATCTTCTGGATACACCAGGGCACAAGGATTTTTCCGAAGATACCTACAGGGTTCTGACGGCAGTGGATTGTGCCGTCATGATCATTGACAATGCAAAAGGGGTCGAACCGCAAACCCAAAAGCTCATGGAAGTGTGCCGCATGCGAAATACCCCTATCCTTACCTTTATTAATAAGCTGGACAGGGAAGGCCTTGATCCTTTGGATATTTTTGAGGATATTGAGAACAAACTCCAGATAGACTGTATCCCTTTGACCTGGCCCATAGGCATGGGCAAACGGTTTAAAGGAGTTTACAACCTTGAAAAAAAAGAATTCGGCCTTTTTTCTCCCGGCTATACGCCCAAAGACGATGACGGCATTCTGATTGATGATTTATCAGACCCCCGGCTAAATGATTTGATTTCCGAAAGCCAGGCCGACCAGCTCAGAAATGATGTGGATTTAATTTCAGGCGCCTGTGAACCCTTTGATATGGATTTGTATCTGAACGGGACACAGACTCCGGTATTTTTCGGGTCTGCCATTAATAATTTCGGGGTCAGGGAAATGCTGGATGCCTTTATCCAAATTGCACCGCCTCCCGGGAAAAGGCAGGCTGACACAAGGCAGGTGGACCCTCATGAAACTGATTTTTCCGGGTTCACTTTTAAAATCCAGGCCAATATGGACCCGGAGCACAGGGACAGGATTGCATTTTTCAGGATCTGCTCCGGAAAATTTACCAAGGGTATGAAGGTCAGACACCACAGGATTGGAAAAGAGATAAAGATTTCCAATGCTACCATTTTCATGGCCCAGGAGCGTAATAATATCGAGGAAGCATGGCCCGGTGATATCATCGGGATACACAACCATGGCACCATTAAAATCGGAGATACCTTTACCACACGGGAACCTTTGAAATTTTTAGGCATCCCCAATTTTGCGCCCGAACATTTTAGAAGGGTGATCTTAAAAGATCCGTTAAAGGCTAAGGCCCTGCAAAAAGGACTGATTCAACTGGCTGAAGAGGGTACGATCCAGGTGTTTAGGCCCTTGATCGGAAATATGTATATTATCGGTGCTGTGGGTGTTCTCCAGTTTGAGGTTACCATGGCAAGACTGAAAGCGGAATATTCGGTAAATGCCTCTTATGAAACCATTGATCTGTCCGTTGCCAGATGGGTGACCTGCGAAGATGAAAAAATATTAAAAGAATTTAAAAAAAAGAATGAATCCAGACTGGCAGTAGATTCTGAAGACTGGCTGACTTTTCTAACCACCAGCGAATATCAGCTTGGGTTTACCATGGAAGACTGGCCCCGGATCAAATTTCATAAGACAAGGGAATATAAATAGAGAATATAAATCAATTTAATCTTCCATATGGATGTGGTTATCTGGTTTCTTTTGTCCGAAGGTAGGCGATGCTGACAAGTGTCAGGCAAACAGCACAAAAGATAAAAGCACTTTTAAATGCCGGTATGCCCAAAGAGGCAGCGGGATAGAGAAGCTTCATCAAAGCCCCCATTCCTTGTAAAAACACGGCAACTCCGGCCATTGTAAAAAAATTGATGGCCGTCATTGCCATACCTGCGTTTTGACAGGGGACCTGTTCTTTGATATGGGCATACATAATTTGACCGGAACCGCTGAACAGGCCGAATCCGAAAAACAGAATCGAAAATATGACAGGTCCTGTTTCTGTTGGGAGAAAAACAAGAACCCATAAGATACCCACCATCCCGTACAGACCCGAAATAATGATTTTTTTTCTGGAATTGAAAACAATATCTGATAAGTGTCCGCTTAACGGGCATCCGATAATTAAACCAATGCTCATAAGCAAAAGGATATTGCCGGCGGTTACGCTTGAAAAACCGGCAACCTTTGTCAGATAAGGGCCTGCCCACAAAGCCTGAACTGAAGCATATATGCCGTAGCGGCAGAAAGTCGAAAAAGAAATAATCCAGAAGTCTTTTTGTGAAAAAAGTATTCTGGCGCTTTTCATGGTATCTTTTATTCCTGGTTTTGAAATTTTCTGTGTTTTCTCTTTTTTTTGAGCTATTGGTTTGTCGCTTACCCATAAAAAGAAAAAAATCATGATAAAAAAAGTGACCGCACTTATTGTCACGAAAGCGTTCCGCCATCCCATTGCTTGAACCATCAATACCAGCGGGGTTGCAGCGGCAATATTGCCGGCAGTGCCGATGGAAACGATCAGGGCGGAAAGGGTTGCAAACTGTTTCGGGTTGAACCAGAGGGTGATCAGTTTTAAACCTCCCATAAAATTGCATGCCATCCCGATCCCCAGAAGGACTCTTCCCAGTGTCAGAGAATAATAGGACTCACCATAGGAAAACACCAAGGCACCAATGACGGCAACCAAAGTGAGCAGGGTCATGGTTATCCTCGGGCCGATACTGTCCAGAAAAATGCCGACCGGTATCTGCATCAGGGCAAACGCATAAAAAAATGAGGCAGATACCGTACTCAGTTCCCAGGAATCCAGGTTTAAATCCTGAATCAAATCCGGAGCGATCACTGCAACGGATGAACGGTAAAATTGTGACAGGATGAATAATGTTCCTGCAAAAATGAAGACTATCCACTGGCGTGATGATTTTATTTTTTCAGAGTCCAATCGTATCAAATCCGTTAATCTTTAAATCAATGATCATTCATTGTCGTCATATTACATTCTTGAAAAAGAATCCATCTTTCTTTATTGGTAACCTGTCTTAATTCCGGATGGTTTTTATCATTCTTGTGATTCCGTAATAGATTAATACAAAGCCTACAATACAGTTTAAAATTTGCACGATCAGGCCGGGTATGTTTGATTTTAACAAAGACAATATCATCATGCTCAATGATAAAAAAAGAAATGTAGACAAGCCGGTGCCTATCCCGAATATAACCAGTTGTTGTTTTTTATAATTTTTTTCAATTGCTTTTGCAGAAAACACGCTAGTCCAGAAAACTATGGTCAAAGGGCTTGAAACAGTTAATATAAAACAGCTTGTGAAACTGTTGACAGGTGTCCAGGCGACAGAACCGGCATGTCCGGCCCTATTAATAAATGCCAGGCCTTTATATAAAATCATCAATCCAAACAGCACCAGTATCACTGAGCTGACGATCCCAAAGATTTTTTTTATCTTGTCTTTTTGAAGTAACCTGCCGATCCCGATTAATGATAAGACAATATACAGATAATCGACTATCGTTACGGCCAGAATGCCGGACAAACCGTTTATATAATTGCTGTCAACGGTAATTCCAAAAATATAAAAAAACACAGGGCCTAAGGCTAATTGAAGAAATAAACCGGTCAGCAGTCCATTGAGCAACGGCGTCATTTAATACCTCATAAAAAATATGTTTGTATGGCTTCCATTGAAAGATCAAACCTCATCTTCTTTTTAAGCATATTCCTTTATCCGGACACCACTGTAAAAAAGTTGAATAGCTCTCAATGTAATAGTTATGATATATGATTTAAAAAAATGAGTGAAGGATCGTTTTAAGTTTAAGATGGGTATTTAATTAATTATTTAAGGAATGATGGATCATGAACGCCAAATTTGAAAGCTCAGTTGATACAATAGGCATGAACATACTTCGGGAACTTCAGATAAATGCGCGATATTCTTTCAGCGAAATCGGAAGAAAAGTAGGATTGTCATCCCCTGCTGTTGCAGAACGGGTTTATAAAATGGAAGGGGCAAAGGTTATAAGCGGGTATCACGCGGATATAAACCCGGGTGCTTTTGGACTGGATATTATGGCCTTTATTACCTTAACCACTCAGCCGGAAAAATATGAAAAGATTTATGCTTTTGCTGGAAAACAAAAAGAAATAATGGAATGCCATCATATAAGCGGCAATGAATCCTTAATAATGAAAATTGTTACAGGCTCCATATCCCAGTTAAACAGTATGGTTGAAAACTTAAGTAAATTCGGAGAGACTAAAACCTCGATTGTGTTATCTTCCCCTGTCAGAAAAAAAATAATGGAATTTGATTAATTTATTTTTTATTCATATTTACATCCATCCAAATTATTGATAGAGAATTTCAAGCCTGAATCACTGACTATGATTCCAATTACCGGGCGGTTAACTCAGCGGGAGAGTGCTACCTTCACACGGTAGAAGCCACAAGTTCAATCCTTGTACCGCCCACCATGCAATCAAGCTGCATGACATATGCCCATGACTTGGAATCACCAAAAAAATCAGGATTTTTCCCTTTACAGCACCTCTGCCAATTGTTAATCAGGAATATCTGATTGGATTTTTTTGCATTTAATTTTACCCTGGTTATGACATGACCCCTACATACGAAGAATTGAAACTCCGGATCGAAGCGCTTGAAAAGCTTACAAGCAGGACTAAGGAAGCTTTCCAGATTACAAGGACAGCCAGAAGGAATTATAAGCGATTCCTGCGGTTTTTGCCTTATCCTATTCTTGTACGGGACCCGGAAGGCTTTATCACCTATCTCAACCCTGCATTTACCGACACCTTTGGCTGGACCCTGAAAGAATTAAAAGGGAAAAAAGGGGACCGGTATGTACCAGAATCCCTTTCCGATGAATTGAAAAACAGAATAAAACACCTGCCCATCAAAAAAAACACCCTGCAGTTTTATACCAAACGGCTGACAAAAGAGGGTAAAATCCTTGATGTTCTGCTTCGGGTAGGGATTGAAAGAAGCCAGTCCAGCAACCCCGGAGGAATGATTATCGTCATCCGGGATGTGACCATGGAAAAACGGTTCAACCGGAACCGGGAGACCATGACCCGTATCAGCCAGATGCTGCCCCAGTATCCTGACCTGAGGAAACTTCTCTTTTTTATAAATACGGAAATCAAAGGGCTTCTGGAAACGGAAAGCGCTAATACCATTCTTCTGGATGAATCCCAGAAGGAATTCTATTTTTTAAGTGCTGCCCATGATGATCCGGCAACCCGGGAACGGATTGATAAGACAAGATTTCCAGTGGATGAACTCTTGTCCGGCCAGGTGGTTAAAACAGGCAAGCCCCTTATTGTGAACAATCTTTCAGAAAGACAGGACCAATATGAATCAAGGGACAGAAAAATCGGATACAAGGTAAAAAATGTTCTCCTTGTGCCCTTGCGGACAAAAGACCGGATTATCGGAATTCTGGCGGCTGACAATAAAAAAACAGGAGATTTTGATGAAACCGATCTTGAAACCATGAATACCATAGCGGCAACCGTTGCGCTTTCAATTGAAAACGCCAGGGTATCAAGGGAATTGAGAAAAGCCTATGAAGAGGTGAAAGGCCTGAACAGTGCAAAGGACAAAATGATCAGCCATTTGTCCCATGAGCTGAAAACCCCTGTGGCAGTTCTTTTGAGCTCTTTTAAAATTCTTTCAAAAAAAATGTCGGAATTGCCTGAGGCAACCTGGCAACCGACCATGGAAAGGATTAAAAGAAACCTTGACAGGATTATCGGGATTGAAAGTGAAGTTTATGATATTGTTGAAAAAAAGGAAATTCCCCATGGCCGGCTCTTTTCTCTTATCCTAGAGCAATGCCAGGATGAATTTGAATCCCTAATTGCTGAAGAAATAGGTGAAAAAGGAGTTATTACAAAAATCAGGGAAAAAATAAGCAAAATTTTCAATACTCCTGACCTTGTTTTTGAAGATATTTCTCTGAGCCGGTTTGTTGAAAAAAGAATTGATGCCATAAAACCAGATATAGCCCACCGGAATGTCCAAATCATAAGCCGCCTTAAATCCTCTTCACCAATACGGATTCCTGCCGATCCATTGATGAAAACTGTAGACGGGCTGATTCGAAATGCCATTGAAAACACACCGGATGGCGGAAAAATAGAGATCCTTGTAAATCAGAAAGGCAAAGGTATGCAATTCATTGTGAAAGATCATGGAATAGGGCTGACTGAGGAAGCTCAGAAAAGAATTTTCCAGGGTTTTTTTTCCAACCGGGACATTATGAGCTATTCATCAAAAAGGCCCTATGATTTCCATGCCGGTGGAAAAGGGGCGGATCTCTTAAGAATGAAAATATTCTCGGAAAGATTCAATTTCAAGATCTCCCTAAGTTCCAAAAGATGCCAAAGAATCCCTGAAAAAGATGATGCCTGCCCTGGCTCCATAGAAGCCTGCCAAAAAATACCCGGGCCTGAATGTGACGGAATGACCATTGTGACCTGTTTTTTTTCTTTTCCTTAAACCCGTTTGAAAAGGTATTGACACATTACTGTTCTATTAAGATTTTGCCTTTGAAGTCATGCCAAGGTATATGGCAAGAAGAACGATCCCAACACCGGTCCACCCGGTTATTCCGGTCTGTCTGTTAAAAAAGATAACATCCCAGACAAATGAAAGGGCCGGCTGCATGAGAAGAATCAATCCGGCATGGGAGGCCCTGACCTTGGGCAGGGAATTGGAAATGGCCACCCAGGCCAGAGTCTGGATAAACAATCCAAGACAGACCAGTGACAGCAGGGTTGAAAGATCCGGAATCCTAAAGGAAGCACCGGAAAGATGGATTTGTGCACCCAGGAAGACAGAGCAGGCAACAGATAACAGCATGAGATAATAAAACAGGGAAAAGTCTTTTTGATCTGACTGGATTTTTCTCAACAGCAACAGGAACATACTGTAAAATGCGGCAGTGGCAAACCCGAGAAGAATTCCAATACGATACTGGGGGCTCAGTTTTTCAAGATCCATTCCGATAATTAAAAGAAGGCCGGTAAAGGCCATGGGCAGGGATAAAATAAATTTCAGGCTGATTTTTTCCTTGAACACAAAGAACCCTGTCATGGAAAGAACAAATACCTGACAGTTTCCCAGTATGGTGGCAAGTCCCGGACCCACATACTGAATACTCATATGCCACGCCCAGAGATCAAGGGCAAAGAATAGCCCGCACAGAATCGCCAGGAAATTATTTTTCAGGGATCTTTTTTTAAATTCTTTTCCTGCAATGCAGGCAATGATCAGAAAAAAACTGCCGAAACACACTCTATAAAATGCTGAAACTGTTGAAGGGACGTGGGAAGTCTTTACAAAAACGCTTGAAAAACTGATTATCACAGCACTAATAATCAGCAAAACCACAGGGTTAAGGTTTTTTTGGCCTGACATCCTTTTTGTCTCCCATGATGATAAATGACGGAAGGTAACGGTTCACACACTGCCTGTCAAGCAAAAACAAAGAATGTATTCCAAGCTCAGGGGACTGAAAGATGGGCCTATCACTTCAGACAAGGTACCGGCCAATCTTTATAGTACAAAATTCTGATATTTTCCTTTTTTTTTATCATTTTAGTTCTTGGTTAACCCCTTTTCATTATACAGATTAACATTGTTCGGTTTTATATTGTAATTTTTTAAAATTAAGGGTAAACCCTTAGAAAAATATACTACACAATTTGGAGATTTTTTTTATGGATGATAAAAAAAATATAAAATTAGGATTAAAATTTAAAAAAAATATCAATATATCTTTTAAGGCTGACCATCCATTAAATTTGAAATTTCTTGAAATCCTTAATGTTTACAGCATGAATAAAAGTGATTGGTTGCGTATTGTCATAGAAAACGAATGGGAAAAATTACAAAAAATCAAATACTATCAAAACAAATTTAAAAAAAATATTGACAATAGTAAATAAAATGAAATAGGGTCATTACTAAAGAACGTAGTACATATAAAAAACAGTTTTTTTATGGGTTTTTATGGGTATTAATATTCTTGGTGATGAAACTCATTTATTGGTTATGGTTTCCCCAAAAAGATTATTCCATGATGGTTGCTTTGGCCCTCATGGTAATACTTTACCCAGCTATCAGTTGTTAATCTATTTTCGAATATTCTCAGTTGGTCTTTTATCAACCTGTTATTAATAGTTACATCATGTTCTTTAATCAATGCATTTTTTCAAAAACACTATTGTTATTTTGAGGTTCTAATAGCTATTTTCTTTCTCTTTGTTGCTGGAATTTCTGGCATGCTTCCTATTAGGACTGCCGTTTTCATTTCAATCTTTTCTGTACCAATGTCTATTTCACGTATACTTCTTTCAAAAAGAATTCGAAATGACAGCCAGGAACAGAGATGAAGGATCAAGCACTTCCAGAATATCAGGACGCACTTAAATTTTTAATGCTG
>MGTJ01000127.1:0-6682 GCA_001799395.1 Desulfobacterales bacterium RIFOXYA12_FULL_46_15
GCGATACAAAAAACGGAAATGCCTATCTTGAAAAGATCGTAGCCGGCAATGTGTCCGGCCAGATGAAAATCGCGCCGGAACATACCCTGCCGCATGTCCTGGCCTTGATGGGAAAACAGCCGGTTGAACATCTTAAAAAATTCAAGACCCGGTTTGATGCCTTGTCAAAAAAAGCGGGCAAACCCCAGTTTTTGACTTATTACCTCATTGCCGCCCATCCCGGATGCTCCCTGAAAGATATGCAGGATTTAAAAAAATTTTGTTTGGAACATCTTAAGACCATTCCGGAACAGGTACAGATTTTTACACCCACACCCTCAACCTGGTCCACCCTGATGTATTATACGGGGATAGACCCGTTTTCCATGACACCATTGTTTGTGGAAAAAAATCCAAAAGAAAAGGAAAAACAGAAACAGGCTGTTACAGCCAAATCTTTCAGAAAGAGATGACCCTCAGGATAGTCTATCCGGAAAAGCCGTATTTTTTGATCAGATAGGATATGATATCGATACCGGCCGGGTCTATCTTCATAAATTTAAATCCGATAATGAAAAACTCGGGGTTGACATCTTTCTCGCACCAGACACTTTCTGCATTAAACACAAGGTTTTCTTTTAAGCCGAATTCCTCTTCAAGATTGATCCTGAGTTTAAAAACCCGGTTCAAATCAACACTTTCCTTGGTAAACAGCATCAGGCCTTCTGTTGAAATATCACCGAGATACCCTGCAAGGGCTCCGGTTTCTTCATGGACCACCTTTAAATAATAATAGAGCTGTTTCCGATCAAACCTGCGTTTTTCAAAATTTTTTAAAAGGCTCATGTTCATTTGCGGTTCCTTATAAAGGTCATAACAAGTCATACAGGATTGGGGTCGGAATGTTCAAAATCAAGATGAATCCCTTGAACTCCAGTAATATTAATAAAAGATTCAATCCATAGAGTCAATATTCAGGACAATTAAAAAATGCGGATAAAAAATTATTGACAAAAGCCATATAATGGTTTAACCATTTATTCAGTAAATTTAACCCACAACCCAAATGAATCTTTTCTTTCAGGAGAGGCTATGACCCTTAACAGAATCAAGACCCACCCGGTTCTGGATGTTCCGGAAAAAGAGACAGTTTCTTTTTTCTGGAACACAATAAAACTTGAAGCAAAAAAAGACGAGATGATCTCATCTGCCCTCTTTGCAAATCATATTAAAATATTCGGCCACCACCACAAAGACGGTTCAGCCCAGGGCATTTTCTGTGCCAACGGCCAGTGTGCAAAATGCACGGTTATTGCCGGCGGCGTGCCGGTCAAAGCATGCATGACGGCGGTCAGGGAAGGCTTGAGAGTAGAGAGTGTTGAAGGTCTGCCGAAATTACCTGACTTGGCTGAACCCCCGAAAATCAGCAATGTCGAACATATCAGCACCGATGTCCTCATCATCGGCGGCGGCCCGGCCGGGCTGTCCGCAGCTATCCAATTGGAGGAACACCGGATTCAAGCCATCCTGGTGGATGACAAGGAAGAGCTGGGCGGGAAACTGGTACTCCAGACCCATAAATTCTTCGGCTCTGTGGAAGATTCCCACGCTGGTATGCGGGGCATGGATATCGGCCGTCTTTTGGCCCAAAAGATAAAGCATTCTGCCTATATTGATGTCTGGAAAAAAAGCACGGTCCTTTATATATTCGATGATAAAAAAGCCGGTATCCTGAAAGACGGGGTTTATAAAATCGTTACCCCCAAAGTGATTCTCAATGCTGCCGGTGCCAGGGAAAAATTCCTCAGGTTCAAGGGCAATTCCCTTTCCGGTGTTTATGGTGCCGGAGCCTTCCAGACCCTTGTGAACCGGGATCTTGTCAAACCCACCGAAAAGCTCTTTATCGTGGGCGGCGGCAATGTGGGCATCATTGCCGGCTACCATGCGCTTCAAGCCGGCATCAAAGTGGTGGGGCTCTGCGAAGCCCTTCCGAAATGCGGAGGATACAAAGTCCATGAAGACAAACTCAGGCGCCTTGGTGTCCCCATTTACACCTCCCATTCCATTGTATCGGCCAATGGAAAAGAATCGGTAACTTCGGTCACTATTGCTGAAATCGACAAGAATTTTGAGATGATTGAAGGCACACAAAAAACATTTGAATGCGATACCATATTAATCGCCGTGGGTCTTGAATCCGTATCCGAATTCACTGAAGAAGCGAAATCCGCAGGCATCCCCATATTCAGTGCCGGTGATGCGGCAGAAATAGCCGAAGCCTCTTCTGCCATGTTCAACGGCAAAATTGCAGGTCTGGACATTGTCCGCTATTTTAACCCGGATGAAAAAGAAATCCCGGTCTCCTGGTATGAAAAAGCCGGCATATTAAAATCCCATCCCGGCCCTGTCCAGGAACTTATTGCCATGGCAGATGAAGAGGGTATTTTTCCAGTAATCCACTGCAAACAGGAAATCCCCTGCAACCCGTGCAGCACGGTATGCCCTGAAGGGTCCATCAAAATGCAGGGTGACCCCATCAAGGGACGGCCGCTCTTTGACGGCAAATGCCAGGGCTGCATGAAATGCCTTTCCATCTGCCCCGGGCTTGCCATAACCCTTGTGGATTACAGAAAAGACAAAGATAACCCGGTTGTTTTCCTGCCCTATGAAATATCCAATATCGAGGTCAAAAAAAATGACCGGGTTAATCTGGTGGATGTGGACGGCAATCCCCTGGGCATTTATCCGGTCCTGGGCGCAAAAGCAACAAAAGAGAGCAACCGCACCCAGGTGGTCAGGGTGAAGGTTCCCAAAGCCATTGCCAAAAAAGCCGTTGCCTTTACCATCCAGGGCAGGGAAGTCACAGAGCCCATGACCCGGAAAATTCCTGATGATCAGATCCGGGACGATGAAGTGGTCTGCCTTTGCGAAAGGGTTACGGCAGGAGAGATCAGGGCTCTTGTCAAAAAAGGCATAACCGATGTAAACCAGATCAAGGCTGTTTCCAGAATGGGCATGGGGCCCTGCGGGTCCAAAACCTGCGGAAATCTCATGGCCCAGATCTTCCGGGCCGAGAAAATCCGGCAGGAAGATATTGTTCAAAATGTCCGGCGGCCCCTTTATATTGAAGTCCCCTTAGGAAAATTTGCTGATGGAGGTCAATCATGAAATCCTATGACGTTATTATCATCGGTGCCGGGTCAGTTGGTGTTCCGGCCGCCCTGTCCCTTGCCCGGAACAAGGTAAAAGTCCTTGTCATCGATGCCTTTGCCTCTCCCGGCCAGGGCCAGAATAAAAAAGCCATCGGCGGCATCCGGGCTACCCATTCGGATAAAGGCAAAATCTTCACCTGCAAACGCAGCATTGAAATTTTTTCCACCTGGAAAGACCTCTACGGGGATGATATCGGCTGGATTCAGAACGGGTATAGCTTTCCTGCCTATACGGACAGGGATGAAAAAAAGCTGAAGGATCTCATGAAAATCCAGAAATCCTTTGATCTGAATATCAACTGGCTGAGCCCCAAAGAATATGAAGCCCTTGTGCCCGGCATCAACATGGAAAACCTGAAAGGCGCCACCTATTCACCGGAAGACGGAAGCGCTTCCCCGCTTCTGGCCGTTAATGCCTTTTATTTCAAAAGCCTTGAATACGGGGCTGAGTATAAATTCCGGGAAAACGTCCAGGAGATTACCATTTCCAGCGACAGGGAAATAACCGTTAAAACCGGCAAAGGTGAATACACAGCGTCAAAACTCATCAATGCGGCCGGCAATTTTGCCCGGGACATCGGGCAACTCATTGGCCTTGATCTTCCCGTGGTCCCGGACAGCCATGAAGGGGCCATTACAGAGCCGGTGGAACGGTTTTTCGGTCCCATGATCGTGGATTTAAGACCTTCCGAAGATCCTGCCACGGAAGACTCTGCCAATTTCTATTTCTACCAGAACAATGAAGGACAGGTGATTTTCTGCCTCACCCCCAAACACCTGATTAAAGGAACCGCAAGCAATGCAACCTCCGTCTTCCTTCCCCAGGTGGCCAAACGAATGGTGGCCCTTTTTCCGAAACTTGCCAACCTGAAAGTCAGGCGGACCTGGCGGGGCCAGTACCCCATGACACCGGACGGCTTCCCCATTGTGGGGGCCACAAAAAAATACCCCAATTTCATCAATGCCGCAGGTATGTGCGGACAGGGCTATATGCTGGGGCCGGGCCTGGGAGAACTTTTAACTCGAATTGTGACTTGCGGTTTGACAAAAGATGATATAGAAGTTCTATCACACTTTAATCTGTACCGGGATTTTTCAGGAGCAGAACAGTTTAAATAGAGGATAGCAGGACAACGCCATGTTTATAAAAGCCAAGCAAAGCCGGGTATTCCAGGATGTGGTGGAACAGATCCAGAATGCCATTATCAGCGGCAAACTCGAACCGGGCAGCAAGCTTCCGGCAGAGCGGGAGCTTAAAGACATGTTCAATACCAGCCGGGGGACCCTGAGGGAAGCTTTAAGGGTCCTTGAGCAGAAAGGGCTTATTGAAATCAAGCTGGGCGTCTCGGGCGGGGCCATTATCAAACGCATTGATGCCGGAATCATGATTGAATCCCTGGCCCTTCTCATTCGTTCCGGAGAGGTCTCCCTGGAACACCTGGCGGAATTCCGGATCAAAACCGAGGGAAGCATCGTGGAGCTGGCGACTCAGCGAGCCACAAAAAAAGATATCAAAGAACTTGAAAAGCTGTTTAACAGGGCCAAAGCCTATTACGAGAAAAACGACTGGGAAAACTTTCTCCTGACCGATGAGAAAATGCATACCTATATAGGCACCATTACCCGCAACCCGGTATTCCAGTTTGTGCAGAAAACCATCCACGACAATATCCATCTTTATTACAGTGAATATCTTCCCATGGACAGGGAAAGAACCTTTGAAAACCTGACCGATTTCAAAAAGATCATTGAGGCCATGAAAGCCGGTGATGAAAGGGCTGCCGCAGAAATTATCATGGATCATGTCAAACGCTTTAACGATAAAATGCTGGAAAAAACCCGGAAAAAGGCAAAGGAATAAAGCCTTTATTCCCTGTTTTCATAATGGCGCACAACCGAGCGCACCCCGTTCATCATGCTGACGTTCCCAAAACAGAAAACCCGTATCAGATGATCTTCCTTCAGACGTAAATCCCTGAATATCTCTTTTTCAGGCATTCCTTTTTTCCAGAGTTCGATAATGGATCCATAGAGATCTTCCAGAAAAGACAGCTTTGCTTCAATTCGCTTCCGGCCGTTTTCAGGTTTGGGAAAATGGCTGCACAAAAGCGTGTCAAACTCCAGTTTCAAAACCTTTTTCAAAGATTCAATCTCGGTCCCCAGGCATTCATCAGCCCGGAAATATTTGATCCTGTCGGCCAGGTACAGATCCCCGGAAAACAGGATGCCTGCTTCTTCAATTAAAAAAGCGGTATGATCCTTTGAATGGCCGGGCGTATGCACGGGAACCAGGGTGCCCAGGGCAGTGTCGGTCTTTTCCGGGAAAGGCTCCACATCAAGGGGCGCCGTCTTTCCCCACACAAGCCTCTGATAAGGAAGTATCCTGAAAGGCCGGGCCATTTTTTCAGCGGTCGCGGGATGGCCAAAAACCCTTATGCCCAATGCCTGCTTGACGGCTCTTGCATTGCCGCTGTGGTCTTCATGGTGATGGGTGAGAAAAATTCTTCTGATCCTGTTCTCCCTGGTAATCTTCAGCACTTCTTTTTGCATATGGGAGAGCCCGGTATCGATCATGAGATCGTGAAACACAAAACAGAAGGCGGTCATCAGGGGAGACCCTGCAGGTGACCAGCCCAGCTTGAACCCCTTGATTCCCCTGAAATCATATGTTTTTAAAAACCGCATAACCGGTTTCTTTATACACTGTTCCCGAATTTTACAAGCAAAATCCTTTAATCCCTCTTGCTATTTAAAAGCCGAATGTCTATAAAAGAATCTGATCAGATAATTGATTATTTTTAAAATTAGATTTTATGAGGGAACCTATGACGACTATGCCGGTAAAAACACCGATTGATGCTTTGATCATCAAACAGGAAATTCAAAAAATGGGGCTTAAATGCGTTGGCCTTGCTTCCATCCGTGAGCTGAACAGGATCGTAAACAATATTGAAACTGCATCCGGCGAGAAATATATCCGCATGGAAATGGGCGTGCCCGGCCTTGAACCCCCGAAAATTGCCGTGGATGCGGAAATCGAGGCCCTGAAAAAAGGGGTTGGCTCCAAATACCCGCCCTTTGACGGCATCCCTGAACTGAAATTTGAAATCTCACGGTTTATAAAAAATTTCCTGGATGTGGACATCAGCCCGGCACCTTGCTTTCCCACGGTCGGGTCCATGCAGGGCTGTTATATGGCCATGATGTGCACCACAAGGCGCTGCAAAGGCAAAAATAAAATTCTGTTCCTGGACCCCGGCTTTCCGGTCAACAAACTCCAGGCAAGCGTCATCGGAGTGCCCTTTGATCATTTCGACGTATATGAATACCGGGGAGAAAAACTCAAGGCCAAGCTTGAATCCTATCTGGAGAAGGGCGATATTGCCTCTCTCATGTATTCCAATCCCAACAACCCGGCCTGGATCTGTTTTACCGATCAGGAACTCCGGATTATCGGCGAGCTGGCTAGCGAATACGACTGCATTGTCATG
>MGTJ01000127.1:6708-9474 GCA_001799395.1 Desulfobacterales bacterium RIFOXYA12_FULL_46_15
TTTCAGGAAAGATTATTCCGTCCCGGGTGAAGCCCCTTTTATCCCCACGGTTGCCAAATATACGGATAATTACATCCTGCTCATCTCCAGTTCCAAATCCTTTTCCCTGGCAGGCCAGAGAATCGGTATGACCGCCATCCCGGACAAGCTGTTCAATTCCACGGGTGACAACCTTTTGCCTTATTTCGGGACTGATAAATTCGGCTATGCCTATATCTTCGGAGCCATGTATTCCTTGAGTTCAGGCGTATCCCATTCCAACCAGTACGGGCTTTACGGCCTTTTAAAAGCCGTGAACACCGGCGAATACAATTTTGTGGACAGTGTCAGGGAATACGGGGACCGGGCCCATGCCATGAAAAAACTCTTTACGGACAACGGGTTTAAAATCGTCTATGACATGGATGACACGGTTAAAATCGGAGACGGGTTTTATTTTACCATTTCCTTTCCCGGATTCACCGGCATCGAACTCGTTGAAGAACTACTCTATTACGGCATCAGCGCCATTTCCCTGACAACCACGGGCAGCGACCGGCACGAGGGCCTTCGGGCCTGCGTGTCCCTGACCGGAAAAGAAAGGTTCAAAGACCTGGAAGACCGGCTTAAAGCCTTTGAAAAAGACCATCCCAAAGGCAGTCAGTTCAAGGTGATATTGATTTAAAAAGAATAACCTGTTCACTGGGGTGAGATCCTCTCCAGTGAACAGGTTGAGATTAAAAAAGATATTCTTGAAAAGCTCCTGTCTTCTTCCATATTCTCTTATTCAAAAAATTATTTACTTTTTTTGCGATGAATTCAGGGGGCTCTGTATTTCCGGCCTTCTTCCTGATCGTGCGATCCATATCCTCATGAATTTCAGGGCCACCAAGAATGTTTTCCATATATAATCTGCAGTCATCTTTTCCGTTCCAGTCAATACCCCACGATACTTTCTTTGGGACAAAAAAAGTATTGTATGTTTTTTTATCAAGAACAGGGTCCAGAACGGTCCACCTGTCATTTAGAAAAGCAAGAGCTACACAATGATGATAAGGTGAATTTGCCAGGCGATAGAAATTTCCGATTAATGGCTCAATAAATTTTCTGTGAACAGGTATTGTGCCGAACTGTGCCTCAATTTTATTACATCTAAGCAGTGTAATCAAAAGAGTGGATTTGCCCCAGCAAATGCCGTAGCCTTTTTTTAGAATATCTGAGGCTTTCATCTTGTAAAGATCATATCCGGTAACAATATTATCGCGTACATAATAAAAAGTTTTTTTAGCAATTTCAATGGGATCACTTGCCTGTTCAGCCAGATCATCAGCCAGTTTTTGGATTGCCGGGTGATTGTAATCACAGAAATATGTTTCTTTTAAGGTTTCCTTCATTTTTTTTCTCCTTTAAATTTATGAAATGCCGAACCAATTGAGCATTCAGGCTGCAAGATGAATTTTACCACTTGACAAAAAATGGAAAAGCAGCAAAAACGGCAAAAAAAGAGTTGATTGCGTCAATATAGGGGAGATGGCATGATAACCGTTACCATCCTTGCATTAGACAATGTTTTAGCATCGTCCGTTATGGGCTCCATGGATATTTTTTGTCAGACAGGGGTTACATGGAACCATATCGTCGGAAAGGATGAAATTACATATTTTGATGTAAAAATTGTGACCCAGGACGGGAAGCCCGCAAAAAACAAAAATCAGGCTGCAATACATCCGAACTGCGCTATCAGTGACATCGACGCGACGGATGTCATCATTATCTCCTCTTTTTCGGATTTTCATACAGTTGAGACCAGCGGCAAAGCCCTTGAATGGTTAAAAGACCATAACAAAAAAGGATCAACAATCGCCGGCGTTTGCGCCGGGGCATATATCCTTGCCGAAACCGGACTGCTCAATGGAAAAACCGCCACCACCCACTGGGGTTTTGCAGATGATTTCAGAAAAAGATATCCAAAAATTAATTTACAGCCTGAAAAGATAATCACTGATGAAGGCAATTTATTATGTTCGGGTGGGTGTAATTCATACATTGATCTTTCGGTTTATCTGGTTGAAAAATATTGCGGCAGAGAAATCGCTCTTGAGAGTTCAAAGGCAATGCTTCATGATATTGGCCGAAACTCCCAGGAGCCATATACGGTTTATCAGTTTGCCAAGAATCACACCGACTCCAAGATTCAATCCATACAGAGCTGGTTTAAAGAAAACTACAATCAACCCATTGATATGAAAGTGCTTGCAGAGAATTTCGGTCTGAGCCGAAGGGTGTTTGAGCGAAGATTTAAAGCTGCAACGGGAAACACTCCTCTTTTCTATCTTCAGCGTTCACGGGTTGAAGCTGCAAAAAATCTGCTGGAAACCAACTCCAGACCCTTCAATGAGATAGCATTCATGGTTGGATATGAAGATGTAAGCTTTTTTAGAAAATTATTTAAAAAACATACAAACCTTCTTCCAAAAGAATACAGAACAAAATTTTGCCGGGAATAAGTCCTGTTAATCCAGGGCCGCACCTAAACCCTTAATGAGCTGGTTCACTTCTTCCCCTGTGGTGTAGTGGACAAAGGAAAGCCGCAGCACACCCTTGTCAATGGGAATATTCATGCCTAAAAGCGGCCTGACCCCATAGAAATGACCCAGCCCCACCATTAATTTTTGCTCGGTCAGCCGCGCGAATACATCCTCCAGTGATTTCCGCTTTGGGACAATCGATACCGTGGGGGCACGCAGACCTGGATCATCCGGCCCCACAATGGTAACATCCTCCCGG
>MGTJ01000128.1 GCA_001799395.1 Desulfobacterales bacterium RIFOXYA12_FULL_46_15
GTCAGCCTGGCGGTCATTGGCGGTCTGGCCCTGGCTTGTTTTACAAAGGTTATCGGGATTGTTTTTCAAGGGGAACCCAGAACCAGGGCTGCCGAGAAGGCCCATGAAAAGGGATTCACCATGATGTTTTCCATGTCTGCCCTGGCTCTTGTTTGTGTCGTCATCGGAGTTTTTCCCGGTTCTGTCATCCATTTGCCGCTTAAAGCGGTTCAAGCCTTGGGGCTTGGATTTGAACCCAGGCTTTTTGAACCGGTTACTAAGATTTCGGAAAATCTTTCTTTTGCAGCCATCGTATTTCTTGGGATGTTCGTACTGGTCATGCTGACCCGTTCTTTTTTTTACAGAAAAAAGAACATTTCAGCTTCCGGCACCTGGGGATGCGGGTTCACAAAGCCCACTGCCAAGATGCAGTACACCGGTTCATCCTATGCCTCTTTTATCCTGGATTTTTTCCGGCCCGTAGCACCTTTAAGCGAAGAGCACCCGGCCATACAGGGCCGATTTCCGTTAAAAACCCATTACAAGAGTCATATCAGCGATATTGCAGGGCTTCATATGAACCGGCTGGCGGTTGACCCGATACTGTTTGTATTTGAGAAACTCCGATGGATTCAGCATGGGGATATCCATTTATATATCGGGTATATTCTTCTTGCCATCGTATTATTGCTTTTTTTTATATAAATAAAGGTTAAACATGAAATTCATTATGATTGAATCCATTCTTCTCTTTATTATTGCTTGCCTTACCGCACCTTTTTTTTCAGGCATTATATTAAAGGTAAAGGCATTTTTCGGAGGGAAAAAAGGCCCTCCGCTTCTGATACAGTATTATACCCTGATCAAACTCATGAAAAAGGGATCTGTTTACAGCCAAAGCACCACCTTGATGTTCAAACTCGGGCCTATGATCTCTCTTTGTTCCACTCTTACCGTTCTTCTTTTTTTACCCATTGCAGGGCACGCCCCGGTTTGTTCGTTTCATGGAGATGTAATCTGTGTTCTTTATCTTCTGGGGCTTGGCAGGTTTTTTACCATTGCCGCAGCCATGGATACAGCCTCTCCCTTTGAAGGTATGGGGGCTGCAAGAGAAGCCTATTTCCCAATCATCTGTGAAGCCGCGTTTTTCATGATCCTTATTTTATTTTACCGGCTGACTGGGGAACTTTCCCTGTCTGCTTATTTTTCCGGACAACATACACTTGAATTATGGCGCCTTGCCGGCCCGCCTTTGTTATTTGTTGTGTTTTCACTTTTTGTTATTCTTTTAACGGAAAATTCCAGGGTGCCGGTAGACGATCCTGCCACCCATCTTGAGCTGACCATGATCCATGAAGTCATGGTGCTGGATCACAGCGGACCGGACTTCGGGCTGATTGAACTGGGGGCATTCTGTAAACTGTTTTTTTATTCGACTTTGATTTCAAGGCTGATACTGCCCTTTGATCTGAATGCCCCCCTTATTTTTGTCTTCTATTTTACGGGCCTTGCGATTGTTTCAGTGGCTGTGGGAGTGATTGAATCAGTCATGGCCCGGTTCAGAATGGATAAGGTTCCCCAGTTTGTGCTGACTTCCTTTGCCCTGGCTTTTTTTGCGACCATCATTACGTTGGAGTTTATCTAAAATGACCATATTACAGGTTGACACCATTTTAACCCTTGTATTGCTTTCCATATTGTTTTCCTTCGGGTCCAGCCGATTGCCCAGACTGATCAAGCTGGTTGCTTTTCAGGGTATCGTGGTTTCCATGATCCCTTTTTTTACAGGCCATGATATGACATTGGAAGGCCTTGTTTTTACCATAACGACAATCATCATTCGCGGTATCATCATCCCTGTGAGTATCTATACAGCCATCAATAAAGTGGATATCAAAAGGGAAGTGGAGCCTATTATCGGATATCATGCATCCATCGTCTGCGGACTTCTGCTCATTGTTGCCGCAACCTGGATCGGCAGGCAGTTGAATATTTCAGCCATCAAAGACTATACCCTCCTGGTTCCGACAGCCATTGCCCTTCTGGTCGCAGGGATGTTTCTGCTGATGTCCAGAAGAAATGCCATTGCCATGCTCCTCGGGTATATTGTAATGGAAAACGGTATCTATCTGGTGGGAACCGCTATATCGGTTCGTGTCCGTCATATTGTGGAGTTCGGGATACTCCTCGACATCCTTGCCGGTGTCATGATCATGGCTATTATCCTTCAGAATATCAAACGGACCTTTGATGATGTGGATACGGCACATCTGAGATCATTAAAGGAATAGGGGGTGTTTCATGGTTGAAATTATTTTTCTGGTCCCTTTTTTAACCGGGATTCTTGCTTTTTTTCTGCCAAAAGCCCTTTGCCGCTCACTTCTCATCGGAACCGGAGCCCTGCATCTGATTTTTTCTCTTCTCCTGTGGGAAAAAAGGCCTGAAGCCGTTTTTAATTATTATTTTGCCATATCCCCGGAGGGCCTCTTATCCCTTCTTGTCATTTCCTTTCTATTTTTTCTGATTTCCATTTATGCGGTTTCCTATCTGAAGGAAAGTGATATCCATACGGAAAATGTTTTTATCGGATTCATGCTTTTGTTTTTATCCAGCATGACCATGGTGACCCTGTCCGATCATATCATGGTTCTCTGGATTGCCATTGAAGCCACCACCCTGACAAGTGCTCCTCTGATTTATATGCACCGGTCTTCGGCGTCCCTTGAAGCCACCTGGAAATATGTACTAATCTGCTCCGTCGGGATTGCCATGGCTCTTCTGGGGTCTGTCCTCATTACCCTGTCCATGGATATCGGGAATGTGGATGTGCCGCTTTCCTTTTCAGCCATCACAGGGGTTGCCGGGAAGCTTGATCCCTTCTGGCTTAAAGCCGGATTTATCTTCATCCTGGTCGGTTATGGCACTAAAATGGGCCTGGCCCCCATGCATACCTGGCTTCCAGATGCCCACAGCGAAGCCCCCAGCCCTGCATCAGCCCTGTTTTCAGGCGTGCTGTTAAACTGTGCCTATCTTGGTATTTTCAAGACCAATAAAATCATGCATGCCGCAGGACTCGGACATTTTTCCGGGACCATCCTGATGGTATTCGGGTTGATGTCCATTCTGGCTGCTGCCACCTTTATCATCAAGCAAAACGAATACAAAAGAATGCTGGCTTATTCCAGTGTCGAGAACATGGGCATCATTGCATTCGGCACCGGCATCGGTGGTATTGCAGTGTATGGTGCCGTGATCTGCATGATTCATCACAGTCTGATCAAATCATCCTTGTTCCTTTCATCGGGTAATATTCTCCTGGGGTACGGGGATCGGCTGATTAAAAATACCGGCGATATGATCAGCCGCATGCCGAAAACTTTTCTTGCATTTTTTGCCGGGTTTGCCGGGATCTCAGGATTTCCGCCTTTCGGTATCTTTATGGGTGAACTGTTTATTATCCTGGGGGCTTTCAGGGCAAAGCACTATATTATGGCCGGTATTTTCATCTTAAGTCTGTGTGTGATATTTGCCGGGTTTGCCGGCCATGTCATGAAAATATCCTTTGACAATTCAAAAAAAACCATCCGGCTGAAAGAAAAACCAGGCCTTATCTGGCCCCAGTATATCCTGCTTTTGACATCCATGGGTCTATGTTTTTTTATCCCTGATTCCCTGTATCAAACCATTGTTGATGCAATATCGGCCATTGGCGGAGGATTTTAATGATGAATGCGTTTTTAAACATATCCAATGGTGAGGCAATTGATCGAAGGAAAATTCCACACCTTCCTTTTGCCGATTTTCGTGAAAATGCCCTGGAAATTGTAAGGGAAGGCGGAAAGATAGTTCAGTTTTTCGGATACCAGGATGGGGCTGCCATGAAATTCATGACAGTCCTGAGAACCGATAAACTCATGGCTGCAGGATGTGATGCCCCGGAAATTTATCCTTCATTGACCCGGGTCTTGGAACCTTTTCACATGTTTGAAAGGGAAATCGCAGAACAATTCGGTATCCAGCCTGTGGGCCATCCATGGTTGAAAATGGTGAGATACCATCCCAATTACCGCAAGGTCAAGGATGTGTTCGGCAATCACTATAAAGAGGATATCCCAGGCAATTACGACTATTATCAGGTAGAGGGCAATGAGATTCATGAGGTGGCTGTGGGGCCGGTTCATGCCGGCGTTATAGAACCCGGTCATTTCAGATTCAATTGTATCGGGGAAAAGGTGCTTCACCTGGAAATCCAGCTCGGATATCAACACAGGGGCGTTGAGACTCTTTTTTCCGGGGTAAACGCTAAACGATTGCCCATCCTGGCTGAGAACATTGCCGGGGATACCACCATCGGCCACAGTCTCTGCATGGCAGAGGCGGTTGAAGCCCTGACCCGTGTCCGGCCGGACAAGGGGGCAAAGATCATCCGCACCATTGCCCTTGAGCTGGAACGACTGGCCAATCACATCGGGGATCTCGGAGCCTTAAGCGGGGATGTGGCCTTTTTACCGCCGGCCAATTATTTTGGAAGGATGAGGGGTGATTTTTTAAACCTGTCTCTTCTCATCTGTGGTAACCGGTTCGGCAAAGGTCTGGTTCGCCCCGGCGGGGTGAGATTCACCCTTTCCGACGATGTCCGGAAGACTTTGAATGAACGCTTGAAAGAATTAAAACCCCAGGTCATACATGTTCTGGAGCTTCTGTTTTTGGCTTCAACGGTTCGGGACAGATTTGAGGGCTGTGGCTGTGTAAGCACAATTGATGCCGATCACTTAGGTCTTGTGGGACCGGCGGGCAGGGCTTCCGGTCTCCCCTATGATGTCAGGCGCTGTTTTCCGACAGAATATTATGATGAGGTGGGGATTTCTGAAAATAAAAAAACTACCGGCGATGTGTATGCCCGTGCAAAAGTCAGGTACGATGAAGTGCTTCAGTCCATTGCCGTCATCCATTCCCTGATCCAGAACCCTGTTGAAACAAAAACCGTGACTGTTTCCAATTTTAATCTTTCACCCTCAACCTTTGTTGTCACATTGAATGAGGGATGGCGCGGAGAAGTCTCCCATCTTATGCTGACCGATAAGGACGGGAAAATTCTCCGCTACAAGGTGAAAGATCCTTCTTTTCACAACTGGAACGGTCTTGCCATGGCATTGCGAAATACCGGGATATCGGATTTCCCCCTGAATAATAAGAGTTTTAACCTTTCCTATTGCGGATTTGATCTATGATCGGAAAATATAAAGAGAGCGTATCATATGTTCAGTGTACTTAAAAACAGATTTGAGCAGGGATACCGGACATGCAGTTATCCCAAGGAAAAGCCCGCCATCTTTGAACGGTACCGGGGAAAACCCGTGGTTCAGCCGGATGCACCCCGGGAATTGGCAGAAATCTGTGCCGATGCATGTCCCCAGGCCGCTATTAATGTTGATTTGAAAAAAATCGATATGGGCCGGTGCATTTTCTGCGGCACCTGTGAGATGCTGTCCAATAAGAAATTTGTCCGGTTTACAGGGGATTTTGAAATTGCAACCGCTCAAAAGGAGCATTTGGTGACTGCTGGAGATCTTCCCGACCTTGCCGAACATTCCAAACAGCATTTTAAAAAACTCTTTGGCAGATCCCTGCAACTGCGTCAGGTTTCTGCCGCAGGCTGCAATGCCTGTGAAGCAGACCTGAACGTGCTTGCCACCCCTTTTTTTGACCTGGCCCGGTTTGGTATCAATTTTGTGGCATCTCCCCGTCATTCCGACGGGATTGTAGTGACAGGACCGGTTTCCCGGAATATGAAGACAGCTCTCTTGCAGACCTTTGAAGCAATTCCCGAACCTAAGGTGGTCATTGCCGTGGGGAGCTGCGCCATTACGGGTGGACCTTTTTACGGCAGCCCGGAAATTACCGGGGGGCTGGATAAAATTTTGCCTGTAGACCTGTTCATTCCTGGTTGCCCGCCCCATCCCCTGACCAATCTTCATGCCTTGCTGTCGTTTTTTAAATAGGAATGGTTTTTTATAAGGAGAATCACCATGGATCAGTTGACTTTACTCAATGACAGGATCATCAGCCGTGTGAATATCAATTTAAGCGAATTTGATTTTGATACCGAAGGGTTTGTTAAGGATGCTCTTGACCATGAAAAAATGCTGAAATTCTATGCATTCTACGGTATTACCTCCCAGCACCCTATTTTTTTTGATTTCAAGCATTCCAATATTGCCGGCAGTTATTTCCTGGGCAAATGCCAGGTAAGCCGGTCTACCATTTACAAAAGTGATATCCGGGGAGATGAATTAAAACGGGCAGGGGACAAAATCCGCAGCGCCAAAAACATTCCCCTGGTGGAAGATGAAAGAATTGTTATCAGAGACAGCCTTCTTTATAAAACCCTGGTTCACAGCAATTCCCACAACCTTGAAAACCCGGAAGAATTCAGCATCCATAATACCATATCCGCCCATCATGCCAATATCCATGGGTCCACCATGGAGGGGTGTTTTCTGGGTGCTTTTTCCACAGTGGATCTCATGAACCTTCATTCCTGCATTGTGGGTGAATTCGCCTATGTCCAGGCAGGGGAGCTGTTCCATCGCAAAATTGATCCGGGAACTGTATGGATCAGACACCCGAATTTTGAATTTAAATACCGGTTTGAAAAAGGGATTCTGGATAATTTTGTGGGAGTCAATGCCTCCCACCAGCCCCGGGGTTTGATTTATGATTTTGTAAAGGAGCGGGAACACGACTATGAAAAGCTCTTTGATGTCATGAATCTTGAGCCCTATGAAGCTCCGCAGACTTCAGCCGTGAACCGGTATGCCGTGATAAAGGGAAAAACGAGAATCGGTGAGAATGTTCTGGTAGCCCAGCGGGCATTTCTTGACAATGCAATCATGGGGGACGGCTCCAATGCCCAGGAAAATACCTATATTGTGGATTCAACCCTGGAAGGGCTGAATATCACGGCCCATGGCGGAAAAGTTATCAATGCCCTCATGGGTCACGGCACCTTTGTCGGATTCAATTCCTTTTTAAACGGTAAGCCTGAAGCCATGATCGAAATCGGGGAGAGATGCATTGTAATGCCGCATACCATCATTGATCCCGAGGTGTCCATCCGGATTCCGGCAGAGCACCTGATCTGGGGATTTATCCGTTCTGAAGAAGACATTGAAGCCCATACCATTTCACTGGATGATCTGGCCGAAGTCAGGGATACCCTGAGGATCGGGAAAATGGTGTTTTCAGGCAAGGGCTCCATTTTTCTGGATGTATTCCGGAAAAGGATCAGCAATATCCTGTTGCAGAACGGTGCAAGGTTTCATAAAGGGGAAAACCGGGGTCATGCCCAGGATGACCAGAACATCTCCTTTAATCTGATTCAGCCTTATGCAACGGGGAAATACATGGGATTATACCCGTCCATCAGAATCGAACCATAGAGTTTATGAAGGACCTGAAAATGGAATTATCGATATCGGATTTGTCAAAATACCTGGGCGTTACCGTGGACACCATTGAGCGCTGGGTGAGGCAAGGAAAATTGCCTGTTTCAGGCAAGCCCTCTGATTATCGGTTCCGTAAAGCCGATCTTGAGAAATGGGCTGCGATACATAATATCCGGTTGAATTTTTCCGGAAGGGAAAGCATTGTCAAAAAGAATGAAGCAGATGTTCTTTTATCCCAGGCCGTTCAAAACGGCGGTATCCATTTTGATATCACGGGAAATGAAGTCAAGAGCGTTTTAAAATCATCCATTGAAAGGATTTTCAATATTCCTGATGATTTTAAGACAGATCTTTTTGAACGGCTCATCGAAAGGGAAAAGGCGTTTTCAACCGGAATCGGCAGCGGTATGGCCATTCCCCACCCAAGGGAACCCCTGAACTATCTGAACCAGCCCCTTGTTGCCATTTGCTTTCTTTCCAACCCGGTGGAGTATCATGCTATTGATCATCTCCCGGTATCGGTTTTATTTTTAATTTTATGTCCGTCTTTAAAACTTCATCTGAATTTGCTGTCGACCTTGTCTTTCTGTCTGAAAAATTCTCAATTTGTCGATTTCTTAAACTCAAGGCCTGAGCCGGGCATATTGATCGAACAGATTGAGAAACTTCAGGCAACATGCCTGGTATAGAAAAAAGGAGCGAAAAATCAGATGAGCTCCGTCATAAACTGTATCAAGCGTTTTTATTACAGGCTGTTTCAATTTGATGACCGGCTTCTGTTGATCATTTCAGGCTCTATTGCCGGAATCTGCAGTGGTCTTGCAGCGGTTGCCTTAAGATTATCCCTTGAGTCTGTTCTCGAATGGCTCCATCCTTTCCGCCAGTATGCCTGGGCGTTTATCTTTCCGGCGGCAGGTGCATTGCTGTCATCTTTATTTCTTGAAAAAATTATCAGAGAAAAGGCAGGGCACGGTGTTCCTGAAGTAATTTCCTCAGTATCCAGATATGGAGGGCTGCTCAGACTTAGATCCAGCTATTCAAGATTGATCTCAAGCTTTTTGACCATTGGCAGCGGGGGATCGGCAGGTCCTGAGGCCCCGGTGGTCATGAGCGGGTCTGCCATTGGTTCCAATATTGCCAAATTTCTGCAATTAAATGATCGTCAGCGGACCACCCTTGTCGGTTGCGGCACAGCCGGAGCCATTGCCGCTATTTTTAATGCCCCCATTGCAGGTCTTGTTTTTGCCATTGAAGTCATCCTAGGGGAATGGAAATTTGTCAATATCATTCCCATTGCCATTGCTGCGGTAGCCGGAGCCCAGGTCAGCCAGAGCATTATCCCGGAAAATGTCCTTTTTACCCATCATCCCTTTGATGTCGGTTTTTCAGATATTCTGCCGAGCCTTTGTCTTGCCCTGATTGCGGCCCTGGTATCCGTTCTGTTTACTAAAGTGCTCCGGCAAACAGGAACCCTGGCTAAAAAAACTTTTTTTCCATTCTGGATACGAGCGGTCATGGGCGGGTCTGTGGTAGGTCTTATCGGCATATTTTTTCCTGTTGTACTGGGTGAGGGATATCATTATATCCAGTCCATGATATCCGGTGGTTTTTCATTAGGTCTTTTTTTGAGTTTTGCAGCGGTTTTTGCAAAGATAATCGCTACAGCCGTAACGCTTGGCTGGGGTGGTTCCGGTGGGATCTTTGCACCCTGCCTCATGATCGGAAGTCTGACCGGAATCGTTTTTCACAAGATATTGTTCATGATACTCCCGGATACCGGGTGTGCGAGCCAAGGCGCCTATGCGCTGCTGGGAATGACAGGGCTGGTCAGCGGGGTGATGCAGGCACCCTTGACCGGGATATTCCTGATCGTTGAAATCACCGGCGGCTATGAGACCATATTACCCCTGATTGTTGTTTCCTCTATTTCATCCACCATGAGTCATTATCTTGAGCCTGCATCCTTTTATTTCAAGGAGCTTATCGAA
>MGTJ01000129.1 GCA_001799395.1 Desulfobacterales bacterium RIFOXYA12_FULL_46_15
GCAAATGAATGACTCAGGCATCATTTCCATTCCAGGGTTCAAGGATGCCGTGCAGTATGATTTTCGGAACAGGGAAATGACGCAGATCAAGTCATATATCAGGCCACGGGAGAACACAACAGGTAATTCCTCTTTTTTTACAGGTGTTTTAAAGTTTTTTTAAGGAAGAGGTAGATGCGTCTTCCCTGGAAATGTCGGGCCTGTAGCATTTTTTCTGGCTTTTCCTGTCTGATGGATCCGGTGATGCATAACGACAATTTTCCCCGAATCATACCCCAAACTTTATTTTGGGAAAAATTTTACACCCGGTAAATTTTCAAAATCCGAATCTTGTGTCCAGATCAGGCATTCATAAGATTGAGCGGTAGACAGAATAATGCTGTCAGCCATGGGAAGCTTATACTGCAAGCTCAATTTCGAAGCCTTCATGGCAATATCTGAAGTAAGGTCTATAACCGTGCCTTTCTGCATTGCCGCTACGACTTGAAGGGCCTCATTTTCACTGGATTCGCGTAACACTACTTTGAATACTTCATATATGGTAATGACCGGTACGATTAACGATGACGGATCTTGAAGCGGGATTGCGAATGGGTCTGAATTTGGGCCTTCTGAAAAATATTCAAGCCATCCCGAAGAATCGACAATATTCATAGCCTGTCGCCTTCGCGTATGAAGCCTATATTAATGCCTTTCAGGAATCCTCTTAACTCGGATATGTCCCGGTCGGGTATCATTTCTATTCGCCCATTATATTCGATAACCGTCATTTTCTGGCCTGGCCGAAGCTGGAGAGAGTCTCTAATTCTTTTTGGGATGACAACCTGGTATTTAGGTGAAACAATAACAGTATTCATAACGACCTCCTTATCGATAGCATTTAGGTATTACAATACTATTATCGTTATCGCTCTGTCAATCATCCGGTTCCGGGATTTTTTCATATCCGCCATAAACCCTGTTATGAGTTCCGACCTTTCCGAAGGACTTCCAGTAAGCCATATGTAGCATTTTCCCATTTTTCTGTTGGGCCTACTGTGCTCCAACTTGCGCCATTGTTCAATTGACTCTCCAACTCTTCCATTAGCTCGGCGAGAGTAACCAGTAGCTCTTTGATATCGTCAGGCTTTATTCCGTGCTTCTTATACAGCCCGGAAGGTTCAACTCCTGACTCTTTATGCGCGATTAGCTTTGAGCGCACTGTGAGAATATTCGATACCAGGGTTTTGTACGGCTTCAGGCGATCTCTAAATTTGTCAGATAATCCGCTTAAGCCATTTTCATCCATAAATTTCTTTAATCGCCGAAATCGATCTGTGCGATCATCTGTGTCGAAAATACATCCAGTTTCAATGAACATCAATTTATAGTGGGCGATGTTGGCGGCTCGAAAAAAGTCGACGTACCGACGGTCATTCATGTCATCAAGGTATTCGTCGATAGCCTTTCCTTTACCCTGAAGAGTAAACCATATTTGATAGTGCCCCAAAGCAGCGTTCACACTGTCTTTTACGTTATCGAAACACTCTTGAAATTTTTGATCCATGCCTTGCTCTATACGTACTCATAACGGCTATCAAGTAATTAACCGGTTGTCCGCATATCTTTCATTAAGAAGTTTTACGAGTTGACAATTACCAGGTTCCATTTTATTTTTCAGCCGCATATCACTCATTTCAATTTAATATTAATTTTTGGATATCATGATGGAAAAAATATCTCAATAATAATGACGGCAATTTGACGCATGTTTAATAAAAAGAGAGGTTTTGGAACAAGATCATAATCTCTTCAGAAAATGGTTGCAGCAGTATTATTTGGATTTTTGTTTTAAATAGGGTCATGACCCAAAGGATCATGGCTGAAAAAGAGGCGGCAGATTTCCGCCGTACAGATGAGTTCTCCGGGCTTGCCTGAGACTCTGATCTTTTCATCCCGGGCAATTTTCCATAAGGCCCCGGGTCCGGGGTATGAAAATTTCTTATGGCAAGTATCCGGTTATGGCTTGAAATGGTTGCAGATCCGGATAAATTCCGGTATCTTTCAGGGCTGTTTATATATCTACAGGAGTTTTTTCATGTTAACTGTTCTTCTTACCTATTGCGGTGCAGGAGCCATTGCAGGATTTCTGGCAGGGCTTTTCGGGATTGGCGGCGGTATTGTGATAGTTCCCATGCTGATCTATGTCATGGGCGCCCAGGGGGTATCTGATGGTGTTCTCATGCATATGGCCCTTGGTACTTCCATGGCCGGCATCATGTTTACATCGGTTTCCAGTTTCATGGCACACCACCGGAGGGGAGCGGTCCGGTGGGAAGTGGTCCGCGGCATTATCTTCGGCATCTTTACCGGCACTTTTCTGGGGTCCTGTTTTGCAGCAGCCATGCCCACCGGATTTTTAAAAGGGTTCTTCTGTGTCTTTCTTTATATGGTCGCCACCCGGATGCTCATGAACAAAAAATCAAAGGCACTGAGGGAATTACCAGGCACCCTTGGCATGTTTGCCGCAGGAAATATCATCGGCGGGGTATCAAGTCTTGTGGGAATAGGCGGAGGCACCCTGTCAGTCCCTTTCATGGCCTGGTGTAATATCCCCATCCATCATGCCATAGGCACCTCTGCCGCCATTGGTCTGCCCATTGCCGTGGCCGGTACGGCCGGTTATATTTATAATGGGTTGGGGATGGCTTCCCTTCCTGCCTATTCCATTGGTTATATCAATCTGCCGGCGCTTTTCGGAATCGCCGGCGCCAGTATTTTGACAGCCCCGCTGGGTGTCAGGCTGGCCCACAGGCTGCCTGTTGAAAGGCTCAAACAGGTTTTTGCCGTGCTGCTCTATATTGTTGGGACAAAAATGCTGACAGGACTCATCTGATGATTTCACAAGGCATCGGAAATGATCCTGCGGGTGGTGGTGATGACTTCATCCAGGCGGGCCAGGTTGTAGTCCGACATATGGATGGGTCTGTGGACCATAACTTCTACGGTCCCGGGGGTAAGGTCAAGGGAATCGGAAGGAAGAATCCGGTATGAATTTCTGATGGTCAAGGGCAGGATGGGAAGATTTGTTTCATGGGCGAACCGGAAGGCTCCTTTCTTAAAGGGCATGACTTTCCCGTCCCGGCTTCTGGTTCCTTCTGCAAAAAAAAGCACACAGGCTTTATCGGACAGTGTTTTTTTTGCAGCCTCAATGGATTGAATGGCAGCCTCGTGATTGCCCCGGTCCACCGTGATGCAGCCCAGATGGCGACAGGCTGCCCCGAAAATGGGGATTACCCCCAGCTCTTTTTTCATGATCCATTTGATATCCAGACCAAGGTGGCCGTGGAGAACCGGGATATCAGCCATGCTCTGGTGGTTTGACACAATCACATAAGCTGTATTCCGGGTATAGTTTTTTGTTCCCCTGATATTGACTTTCAGGGGAACAATGGCACAGCAGAGTTTGGCCCAGGTTGCAGCAATGATATTAACGGCATCCTGGCCGAGGATGATGCCGGTCAGGATGGCGATCAACCCAAAGACAAACGTAAAGGCAAAAACGAGCGGAATGACAAAAAACCATTTATAGGGTTGATAAATCAGTTTTAAAAACGGGTTCACTCTTTCTTTTTCTCGTCCTTTTGTATTCCTAATAATTTCTCAACATCGGATATGATTTGTTCACCATTGAACCGGCTGAGTTCAAAGACATAATTGTTCATGGAAGAAATTCCATTGATTTTTTCTTCTGTATCTCCCTTGAACAGGATTAACTCAAGATTTGCCTCATTTTCAAGAATTATTTTGCACAAGGGTTTATCTTTTTCAAGATCTGTCCTGGCGGGCGAATCCGGGTATTTCTGGCATTTCAGGAAGGCAAGCGTGGATAAAAGCTCTGTAACAGCCTTATGGTCTACTGAAACACCATCTTCGGAAGACCAGACGGTTTCGGTTTTTTCCTTATCTTTTTTCCCTTCCTTGGAAATCAGGGTTTTAGATTTTCCGTCTTTTTCAAGTGTCACTTTTTTTAAAGAGCCGTCTTTGAATTCCAGGACTTTCTTATCTCTGAAGTCTTCAGCCGTCCGGTCAAAATGGGATTTTAAATCACCTCCGGCATGATAGATGTTTTTATCCTCTTTGATCATTACAAAGGTATGGTTCCTGGTCGGCGCTGTTTTGCCAAGGGAAAATTCAAAAACGGTTTCATCATTTTTCATGGCCTTGACCAAAACCCGGTTTTCATCATCCAGTTCGTATCGCTTCAGGTCCTGTTTCTCAGACACAAGGGCAGAGAGTTTCAAGGTTTTTAAGGTATTCAGCATGGTTTCAACCAAAGCCGGATCTGCCGGATATTCCTTGTCCGTGAGAACCCATTGCTTCTCTTTTTGGGTAAACTGCACGGTCCTGTCTTTTTTTTCCAGGATCAGGCCCGTCACCTGTGCAGTATCAATTGTTTTGATTTCCGGCAGGGTGTAGGTATTTTTATTTTCCTTATGAAGGAAAAGATAGGCACTGAATAAAAGGATGAGTACGATCAGTATCAGGTATTCTTTTTTCATGGGGTCCTCTTATATATTAAAACGGTTGGCAATTTTCTTTTTTCTGGCGCGTCTTTTGACAAGGACGCCGAGACCGAAAAGGATTACCAGGATAGGCAATCCGATGATATTGGCCACCTTGATCACTCCCCTGTCAAAGGGCGTGGTTCTGACAACGGGATTTAACATCTGCTGCTTGCTGCGCACCACGGCAATATCATCTTCGCCGTTCAAATGATCAATGGTGTTAAGAATAAACATGGCGTTGGTGGATTGTCCTTCAGGATCGAGCATATTATCCTGGAGCATCTGGGAAGAGGGAAGAACAAACAGCTTTACCGGCCTGGATGTCTCAAGAAACCCGTAACTGGCCTTGGTGCCTTCAAGAATGCCTTCAGGTTTTTTTGCAGTCTCTTTAGCTTTTTCCCCGTCTTTTTCATCGTTTATGTCCTTTTCCTCCAATTCCTTTTCAGGAATGGGTTTCCCTTTGAAATAGCTTGTGAATGTCCCGGAGAGAAGATAGGCAAGATCATAGGATTTCATTGCATCCTTTGCCTCAGGCGGGTGGATGAACATGGGGTTTAAATTGATCATGTCTTCCATGAGCCAGGATTCTTCTGACGAAGAAAGAATCTTTGTGACCATGATTTTTTCCTTATCAATATTTTCCTCCACCAGCTCAAGGGGAGAGATCTGCATGGTAATCAGGCCTTTGATGTTTTTCATGAAATCAGGTTTTGTATTGATGGAGGATTCTTTGAGCATGGGGGCAAAATAGATGCTCTGCTCCCCGCCGCCCATTTCCTTGGGTGCCTGATGTTTGTAACATTGCCTGTCCAGTACATAGGCTTTTTTAATATTGATGCCGTAATGATTTATGAGTTTTTCAAGACCGGTATCAATGGGGAGCTGGGCCGGCGGCATTCCCATGCCGCCGGCATTGGCCTCATTAAAGGAATCTGAAATAAAGGCAAGATTGGTTCCCTTCATCAGGGCCTGGTCGATCTGGAATAATTCATAATCTGAAAATTTTTCAGTGGGTCTTGCAATGATCAGGCAGTTCAATCCATCCGGGACAGCCCCGGTTTTAAGATCAACCGGTTTGATGGAATACCTTGAAGACACAAGGGTATTGAATGCCTGAAGGCTTTCAGACGGCCTTCCCTGCATCATGGCCAGCTGGTCCGGCATCAGGGAGAGAGCGCCGTGACCGGAAAGAACCCCCAGATCCTTATTGATATGGATGAGTTTTTCCACAACTGAATTAATATCACCTTCCAGCACAGCCGGGTCGGCCATCTGATAGGTGGTTCCAATGACGGGAAGATTAACGGCCTTGATCAGAGGGATGGTTGCCGTTTCTCCTTTATATGAAATAACAATCCCGGCTGCACCGCTGCCTCCGGCAATATTTTTATCCGGCAGGGCCGGCCATGAGAGGGCCATTAATTCATGTTTTTTTCCAACAGCCTCCAGTTCGGCTTTGTCGGAAATATCAAATTTCTTCAAGTCCAGAACTCCCAGGCTTTTTTCATTGAGCCGGCCTATGGTCTCAGTCACGGCTTTTCCCAGTTCAGGCAGTTCATCCAGCCCGATGAGGGGTGCAATGGTGTTGAGGGAAGAGGATAAATACATACTGACCGATACTTTTTCATCCAGCCGGGAAAGGACACTGACTTTTTTATTCATCTTCTGGATGGCAGTAGTGAGCTGGTATTCAAGCCCCTGGGTTGAAGTGACAGCCTCAATTTTTTCAATAAGATCCCCATGTATGATGACAATCCCCATATAGGCATTTTTAAATTTGATCTCATCGTTTTCCATGATCCTGATCTGGACCGGCTGGATACCATAGCTTTTTGCCATATCCCGGTTTTCATCGGCCTTCTGGGTCAGGGTGCCTTCCTCGGCAGAGACATTATAAAAGGTATAATTAAAATATTTATCCCCCTTGCTTGCATATTCTTCCAGAAGATCCCGAAGATACCTCTCTGTATTGTTGTGGGGGGCCGGAAGGTCTTTTGAAAAAAAGACTTTGATGCTTAAAGGTTCTGACAGGGTTTCGACCACATCAATGCTGGCAGGCGAAAGTGAATAGAGTCTGCCGCGGGTCAGATCGAGCCTGAAAAAGAGTGTAACCCCGGCAATATTGATCAATATGATGACCAGAATGTATAAAATGAATTTGAAATATTTTTCTTTTAAAGAAAAAGTGCCCATTGTTTCTCCTTAATTCTTTTCATGCATGACAATATAGGTTGAAAATATGGAAATGAAGACAACGCTTACAAAATACAGAATATCCCTTGAATCAATGATTCCCTTTGAAATGGTTGCAAAATGGGAACTGGCCCCGATGAACTCAATGACGGGAAGGATTGCCGACGGCATGAAAAACAAGAGTTTGTCAAGAATGGTGAGGGTAAAACATAAAGCCGTGCCAATGATAAAGGCCACGATCTGATTCCGGGTCAGGGAGGAAGCAAATATGCCAAGGGAACAATAGGCGGCTGCAAGAAAAACAGAACCGATGTATCCGCCGATGACGGGTCCGGGGTCAACCTGCCCGATAAGAGAAATAAACAAGGGATAGGAAAGGGTCGGGATCAGCATGGATGCGGTGAACATTGTTGCTGCAAAAAATTTGCCCAGGGCAATATCTGTAAAAGATAACGGCATGGTTAACAGAATTTCATATGACCCGATGTTTTTTTCTTCTGAAAACAGCCTCATGGTAACGGCCGGGATGATAAAGGAAAAAATAATGGGCAGAAGGGAGAAAAAATCCCTCAGGTCTGCCCGGTCAAAAATGAAAAACGTTGAAAAGAAAAACCATCCTGTTACAATCAGGAAAAGTGATATCACGATATAGGCGACGGGCGAGATGAAATAGTCTTTAAATTCTTTAATGGCTATGGTTTTGATCTGTTTCATGTTTATGCAACCTCTCTTGTCAGTTCCCGGAATATTTTTTCAAGGGCCTGGGATTCTTTGGCCAGTTGTACGATGATCCAGTCTGTTTCTTTGATTTTCAGGTAAATTTCGGATCTGAAATCCTGATCTCCTGAACTTTGAATTTCAAACGAGATAAGATCTTCTTCAGAAGGTTTAACCGCCTCTACATCAAGCATAGGGTCAATGCTTTTCAACAGGGACAGGGCATTTTCCTTATCAGCCCCTTTAAGGGACAGCCGGATCAGACTGTCAGCCTGGACCCGCTTTTTTAAATTAAGTGTGGTGTCATCGGCTACCACTCTGCCGTTGTTGATAATGGCAATCCTGTCACAGGTGGCCTCGGCTTCGCTCAGGATGTGTGTGGAAAAAATAATGGTTTTTTCCTTTCCAATGCTTTTGATGATGCTCCTGATTTCGGCAATCTGGTTAGGGTCAAGGCCGGAGGTAGGTTCATCCAGAATCAGGATTTCAGGGTTTGTCATCATGGCATGGGCCAGCCCCACTCTTTGTTTCAATCCCTTGGAAAGATTGCCGATCGGTTTGTCCATGATGCCGGAAAGGCCGCAGAGATCGGAAAGTTTCAGAAACCGGTCGTAGCGGGCCTCCTTGTCTTCAATCCCTTTTATCCTTGCCACATAATCCAGATAGTCATACACCAGCATATTGTGATATAGCGGGGCGGATTCAGGCAGATACCCGATAAGGGATTTGATTTTTAATACGTCTTCAGGCATGTTGAAATCATTGACGTGAATCGTGCCTGAAGACGGCCTCAGATATCCGGTCAGCATTCTCAGTGTGGTTGTCTTGCCGGCCCCGTTGGGGCCTAAAAGACCTAGAATTTCACCTTTCCGGATGGTTATGCTGATATTGTTGACAGCACAGAAGTTTTTATAATACTTGGTCAGATTTTTAACTTCAATCAACGTTTCCTCCTAATGATCTGTATGGTTGTTTTATTAAAATCCTTCTAGAATTTTACTTTTTTCCAGAAACTCATTGATATCTTCTTCTGTTTTTTGGCAGGCAAGAAGTGCTTTTTCGATTCTCCGGCAGAAGGGGTCGTCTTCCCCCAGAATCGCAACCGCTTTTTCATAGAATAATTTTCCATGGTCAAAATGATCTGTCATTTCCTTTTTCAGGTTTTTTCTTTCCTCATGTTTCAGTTTTTCTGAACTGATAATGGATTCAAGTTTTTGTACGGAATATTCAACCAGGGCATCCCGGGGCATGCCATAGGCCTCTGAAATTGCTTCAAGAGCTTCGATGGTTTTCCGGCTTAAGACATAGGTTTTCTGTCTTCTCTGGATTTCTCTGAATTTCCTGATTTGAATGGTCTGGGCCAGGGTGTCAAGGGCTTCCAGGTCTTCAATAATATGATCAAACAGGGATTTCTGTTTGATTCCCATGTGAACGGCAACCAGCCCGATGGCGTCAATGGCCTTCTGGGAAAGCTTGAACGTTGCTCTGACAGATTGTTTCCCTCTCAGGTTGAACATGGTTGACCCGGGAAACGGATCTTCAATTTTCGGCATGACACCCTCCTTTGACGGAGTTTTTTTTATTATCGATTCAATTTCATTCAAAATAGTAATGGGAATCTATTGTGGACCGGATTTTACTCTAAAAGGGCCTGATGAGCAATGGGAAATATGAATGATGACCGAAATTTAATCTTTTATGAAAAAATAAAAAAGCATAGGGAAACCATGATGCTTCCCAGGAGAAAAAATTTTTCTTTGCCCGATGGTTTAAATTCAGAATCGGTCCTGTCATTACTGTAGCATCTGGATTCCATGGCAAGAATAAGATGATCGGCAGACAGAAAGGTTTTTTTGAGCAAAGGCAGAACAAGACCCATGGTTTTTCGAACCGGGTTTTTCCTAAGATTCGCACACCTGGCCTTTTGGGCATCGGACACTTCTTTTGCCTGTCTTAAGATGACAGGGATAAAACACAGTGCAAGACTGATCATGACGGCTACCCGGTTTTCAGGAACAAAGGGGACAGGTTTTAAAAACCATTGGACTGCGGTTTTGACAGATGAGGGCCGGGTTGTTGAAGAAAAAATGAGACCTGTCAACATGACCAGAAAAAATTTGAGAGCCACCAGGGCCCCTTCCGTCAGCCCTTGTTCAGTGGCTTCAAGACCGTAAGCTGAAAAAATGAGATCCCCTTTTGTGGTCAGGGCCCTTGAAAGGAAAACAAAAAAGAGCAGGATCAGAAATGATTTAATCTGGCCCAGCATTGAAAACAGGGGAAGCTTGGATTTTTTAAAGAAAAAAATAAGAATCAGGCAATAAAGCCAGCAGGAGATAAATCCGGCCGGCAGCAGGGACAGGCACAGAAGACAGGTGATAAAAAATTTAAGCCGTGTGTCCAGGAAGTGGAGAACCGAATCTCCCGGCCGGTAGGCAAATGGTGTTATTTCTGCCATGACTCAGGTTTCATGTTGAATTTTGAAAAGCAGGGCTCCCTGACACCGCAGGGTTCAAGCCGTCCGACAAGAGCCATGGGATTACCGTCTTCCATGATGCTTCCCTTTTTCATGATAATCATCCGGGTGGCTTCAAAAATAACGGGTTCGATATCATGGGTGGCAATGATGACGGTCTGGCCGGACCGGTGCAGATCCATGATGGTGGACAGGACCTGAAGAATTCCTGGGTAGTCCAGGTTTGAAAAGGGCTCATCAAAGACAATGACCTCAGGGTCCATGGCCAGTATCCCGGCAATGGCCACCTTTCTTTTTTCCCCTCCGGAAAGCGTGGACGGATTCCGGTCCCTGAGATGAAAAAGATTCAGGGTTTTAAGAATCCTTGTAACGGTTTCATTGATGAGTGCCCGGTGTAATTTGAGATTTTCCGGGCCAAAAGCGACCTCGTCAAAGACCGTATCCCCGACCATCTGGGTATCCGGGTCCTGGAATACCATGCCCACCGTCTTCCTGGTTTCAATGAGATGCTTTGAAACTTGTTTTCCATTCACCCGGATCATTCCTGATGTCGGTATCAAAAGTCCGTTGAGATGTTTTAGAAAAGTGGTTTTGCCTGATCCGTTTTTTCCGGCCAGGATGATGAACTCCCCTTTGTCAATGGACAGGGAGACATGATCCAGCCCCGTATACCCGTCGTCAAAGACAAAAGAGAGGTCTTCTATATTTATGATTGTTTTTTGCACAATATCTTTTTCCCCAGGGTTTCCCCGGGGATCATAATTTGATCACAGGTCTGAGAGTTTTTGCAATAATGGCAGCAGCCACAATTTTCAGGGCATCCCCGATAAGAAAGGGATACATCCCGACGGCCAGGGCCTTTTTTAATGGCATGGAGGTCACAGCCATTAGCCAGGGGACCCCTGCGGCATAAACAATCAGGGAACCGATGACCATGGCAATTATATCGGAAGGCATTTTTCTGCCAAGACCTTTTGAAATACTTGCCGTGACAAAGACACAGGGCAGGTATCCCAGGAGATACCCGCCTGTGGGTCCGAAAAGTTTGCCTATCCCCGAGGTTCCTCCTGCAAAGACCGGAAGCCCGGCAAGACCGATGAGAAGATATACGGCCACGCAGCCCAGTCCCCAGACCGGTCCCAGGATGAGTGCTGCCAGGAGCACAAACATGTTCTGAAGGACGATGGGGACAGGCCCTATGGGGATGGAAATAAATGCGCCGATGGCGATAAAAGCCACCAATAAAGAGGAATATACGGTCATTTTAAGCTGGTATGATGAGTTCATGGGTTTGATTCCTTTGTTAAGGGGTTAAATATCAGGTGTGAAAACAGTCTCCATAAATTATTGTTTTGATTTCACCGGCCCTGTCCCGGATGATCAGGGCGCCGGATTCGTCCACGTCTACGGCAATGCCTTCAAAAATTTCACCAAAGGTTTCTATCCTGACCCGGCTTCCGATGGTGGAGGTCTGCTTTTTCCAAAGCCCGATGATATGCCTGCAATTTATGATCCGGGTCTGTTCCTCAAAATCGGCAAGAAAGGTTTCAAGGATAAGACGCCGGGATACTTCCTTATCCAGGATATCTTTGATGGAAACCGCTTTGGGTTCATACTGCCTGGGCATATTATTCACATTCAGGCCAATCCCGATATTGATGAATTCGGCCATATCCCCTTTTGTTTCCATTTCCGAAAGCAGGCCGGCAAGCTTTTGCCCCTCCAATAGGAGATCATTGGGCCATTTGACTTTGACATCGAGATCAAACAGACGGTTTAATGTTCTTGAAAGGCAGAGGGATGCGGAAAAATTATAAATATAGGAAAGAACCGGCGGGATTTGAGGCTTTAAAATCAGGGTAAACCAGAGTCCCCCCCTGGATGAAAACCATTTCCGATAGAGCCGTCCCCGTCCCATGGTCTGGTTTTCTGCAATCACGACACTCTGGTGCGGGGCATTGCTTTTAGCCAGCAATTTTGCCTGATCCATGGTGGATTCAAGTTCCTGGAAATGAAAAATCCTGTTTTCAAATCCAGGCCCAAAACAAAAGGGCAGAAGAAGATCATCCGGGTTGAGAAGGACATAGCCCCTGGGCCGGGATTCTATCCCGAATCCGTTTTCCTTTAAGGCAGAAATATGTTTCCATACAGCCACCCTGGAAATATCCAGCATTTCACTGAGCCTGACGCCGGACAAAGTTTCTCCGCTTGCCTGAAACAGAATTTTCAGGATGGAGTCTTTAATATTTATTTCTTTGTTAACCATTTCAGGATGGTATAGTTAACAGAAGATAAATCCAAGGTCAAGAGAAAAAAAATAAGACAATATTTGATATCCAGATTCGGATTAAAGGCAAAGCCAAGTGGTGATTTTTTTAATAGCTGAAATCAAAGGACATGGAGACGTTGCTGGCTTTTGAATCCATGATAAGAGAATCACCCGGCATTCCAAAGGCAGCGGATCGCTGATCATGCTCTCCCATGATGGAGAACTGAAGGCTGTCGGTAATATTGACGCCCAGCTTGACGGCCAGGTCAAGAGAGCTGAACCTGCTGTATGGGGATGTAATGTCTTTAAAATCATCTTTTTCCGAATACTGCAGGAGCATGGATAAGGACCATTGTTTATGGGCGGGCAGTAAAACCGTATTCAGACCGAATAACCATTCCGGCGCATTTAAAATGTCTTCATTTTCTTTGGAATAGTCAAAATAGGTGATGGATGGAGTTATGCTGAGCCAGTTGCTCGGCTGGAAAGCGCTGGCCAGTTTAAACCCAAGCCTGTCAGCCGTACCGGATAAAGATTCATTGGACACATAATTGATATGACCGGAATTTGCATTTAATTCCGTCCATGCGGTAAAAGTATCAAAATTTTCATGGATGGCACTCACATTGACGGCAAATCCATTAAACATTGAATGGGCATAGCCTATTTCGTGCAGGTGAATCCGGGAATCACTTAAACCGGCAATTTCGAAAGCAGGGTTGTCTAAATTATCCGTGCCGTTCTGCTCTTTCAACGCATTCTTGCTGAAATCATCCCGTCTGTAGCTGATGATGCTGCCGTTTTCATTGACCGGGATTTGCAGTGAACTTTCAAACCGTATTCTGTCTGTGTTGAAACCGGAAGTCAGGTCCTCATGCCGTTTGGTTCCCACAAATCTTTTTTTCCAGTAACGCTCATCCAAGTGGGATACTTTGATGCCGTCGCTGCTGCTGGCATGAATAAATTGATTATCCGATATATAAACCCCGACATGATTGATCCTCTTTTTTCCTTTATTCCCGAAAAAGATCAGGTCACCCGGTTGCATATCATTTCTATCGATTTTTTTCAGATCGGAAAATTTGAACTGGGCAACAGAGCTATGGGGAAGATCAATACCAAATATCTCATCATAAACCAATCTGACAAAACCGGAGCAATCCAGGCCGTTTGTCGTGGTTCCCCCTTTGCGGTAAGGGATGCCCACATATTGTTTTAATTTATTTTCAAACTGCTGATTGGTCAGATCGACCGCAGACAGCGGGGAATGAATCTTGCTTTCCACACCAAAAGCAATAGACGCCGACATGATGACCACGCAAAAAATAAACCGGATACAATTTTTCAGAAAAACCGCTTGGAGCTGTCTATGCATTATTTCCAATCAGTGTAGGGTTGCTTGCATGAGGCAGTATTATTTTTATCCTGTTCTGCCGCTCTGGCCGAAAACTATAACTCCTGTCTTTTTTCCATCTTTGGTCTCACCGGCATAATGACCGACTCTCCGGAAATCTTTCCGGTTTCAATGGGAAATAGACTATTTTCATCGTTCTTGTCAACCCCAAAATTTATGCTTTTGAAAAATTGCCGGATGAGTTATTCATAGGTAGCGATAAAAATGAGACATGATTTAAAGATGAGTAATGATATGCTGAAAAGGCAGGTGCTTTCGAACTCGGATGAATTCAAGCAGTTCTGGGAAAAACAGGGACCGTTTAAATTCGTATTGACCAGCAGGGAATTTCCCCCTGTTTTGCTGGAGCCGGAGGAATGGATTTTTTCCGACAATATTGAGGTCCTGTTAAAAGGGTTAATGCAATTTGAAAAGCGGAAAATGGAAATCATCAGCTCTCCGTTTAATTCTTTGAATAAAACGATATTAAGGCCTGAAATTTTGATTCCATGGAAGATTGTAAATTTTCCGGATGAATGGAATACGTGTGTCTGCGACTGCTTTATTCCGGAAGGACATTTAACCCGGTATATTTTTAAAGGTATCTTCCTGCCTGAAGAAAAACCGGACTTTGTTGAAAAAGCGTTTTTCAATTGCCTTGCCGGTTGTACAGAACAGCTTGGGTATATTTTGTTCAAGCCCCTGGGAAATTCAAAGGTAGCTGATATTAAAAAATACCTTACCGAATGGGAAGAAGACGACCTGGATTCAGGTCTGGTGTAGAATTTAAAGTTCACCCTTCAGGATAAGCGCTGCCAGCATTTTTTTATAATCAATCCCTGCTGTTTGAAATCCTTTTGTTCCATATTTCATATTGCCTTCCAGGACATAGGGGAGGCTGTTGTGGATCATGACATCGATGCCTACATCGTTCCAGCCGCATTTTAATGCTGTCATAAGGGCAAGATCCAGGGCTTCCCGGGGCAGGGGATCAAAACAGACAATTCCTCCCTGGGATAGATTGGTTTTGAAATTATCTGAAGCAGCGATCCGCCAGAAAGCCAGCCTTATTTTTTTACCAATGATGATGATCCGCATATCCCTGTCAACGGGTAAATATTCCTGGATATAGGCCGGGCTGTTATCTTTAAGATAGGCAGAAAGCTCATCGGCATTGTTTATCAGGAAAATACCCATGCCTTTGGCAGAACCCCTGGCTTTTTTTGCAATAAAGGGGAAACAGAAAAAATCCAGGATGGTTTTTTTCTGTTTTTCCCCGTAAAAGACCCTGGTTTTGGGATGGGGGATGCCAAGCATATGGAATATGGCTGTCTGTTTTATTTTATCCATGGCAAATTTATAAGTATGAAAACTTGGAAAGGTCTGTTTTCCCATGGCATTGAAGAGATCGGCATAGAAGGCGGTCGGATAATAGATTTTTTCTGCTTCAAGAATCAGGCGTTGTTCCTCAAAGGAATAATCTTTAAAAACCGGTTTGAATCCCAGGGTATGAACGGCATCATTCCCTTTTAACCTTGCACCCAGGGCAACAGGCCTGGTGTTCAAAAAAACCATCCTTATCTTATCCAGGATTTGATCTGGCTGGGTTTTGGCGGGAACTCCCATATGGTATTTACACCTGCCCGGTCCAGCTCATTTTGGAGTATGGTTTTATCAAGACCTTTCTGAAGTGCGGAAATGATGACCGGAACCTCTTCTTTTGAATAAATGCCTCTTATTTCCATGGCAAAGTCCATCCCGGTCATATCATTCAAAAACAAATCACAGACTATGGCACGGGGTTTTCTTGATAAGACGGCTTCAAAGGCATCCTGAGACCGCTGAAATGTCAGGCTTGAAAAACCGGAACTGCAAAGCAGTTTGCAATAAGTGTCCAGGACGGATTCGGAAGAGCTGATGACAATGACCTGTTCCATATCCCGGGCAGCTTTTTCTTTTCTTACATCCAGATATTTTTTTGCCGTGGATTTAAGATTCCTTTTTTCCAGGATTTCAATGAATGTGTCAAGGACTTGAAGCGGTGCCGTCCGGATAAGATAATTGGATGCCATATAGGAAAATGAATCCGAAATCATAAGGTATTCGATGACATGTTTGGCCCTCGCGTCTAAAATGGTCTCGGCAAGGGCTTCTCCTTTTTTTGTCCCGGCTTCTATCTTGTTCTTTATCTCAGCACATACAAAATCCGACAGGTTTTTATCCAGAACTTTCATTGCAGCCAGGCGGACAGGCAGGGAAGATTCTGAAATACCCTGAACAACCGATGCGGCTGATTCAAGTTCCGGAAAAGCCTGAAGAGCACTGTAAGCTGCGAATTTGATGGTATTATCGGTTTCTTTTTGGTTGATAATGTCAAAAAGGTCATTTACGGCATCCATCGGGATAGTCCGTGAAATCAGGCGTAAAATATTGATCATCAGGTCATGGTCTATGTTTTTTTTCAAATGTTTTGCAAGGGTTGAAATACGTTTTGATCCTTTTTCCGACAGGGCGATAAAGGCTTTGAACCTTTCATTGACATCAGCGGATGAAAGGCAGGGAAGCCCGGTTTCAACATCATCACAAGAACAAATCCCTTCAAGGACAGGATTTTCATCAATCATCTCTTTTGCCTTAAGAGCTTGAAGGGCATCCAGAATATTCTGATCGCATTTTTCAGTTTTTGAGGCTTGTTCAAGCCTCTCGCAGGCTTTAGCCGTTCCGATTCGTTCAAGGGCTTTCACAGCCTCTGTTTTGAGGACAGGGTCATCATAAAAAATAAATTCCGCAATTTCATCGGTCATGCTTTCCATCTGCAATTTGCCGCTTGTACGGATAATCTCATTTAAGAGGTCCTTATCTGTTTCGTTGGTCAGGATATGTTTTAAAAGAGGGCAGATATTGACAACAGCATTCCGGTCAGGGGCCTTTAATAAAATCAGGACAAAATGAAAATCCAGATGAGCCCGGTCTGTGATAAGCTGGATCAACCGGTCATAAATTACAGGATCATTGCGGGTTTCAATAATTAAAAAGGACAGAAGCTCAAAAGCTGTCTTATCAGATGCCAGTGCAAGGATTTCAAGCCCTTCTTTTTTTTCATGATCCGGCCTTGAAGAAATCTGTTCCAGAAGAGTCTTGGCCTGTCCTAGTTTGCCGGTTTTTATGCTTTTTTTCAGGTTTTGGATAAAATCATCCATGATTACGGCTCCAATCGGTTTTTCCGGTATCCATCAGGATCGGTATCCATAAGGGTTTTTCTTCTGCCACTGCCATGTATCTTTGCACATGTCATAAAGTGTCTTTTCAGCCTTCCAGCCGAGTTCCTCAAGGGCTTTTGACGGGTCGGCCCAGCAGGCGGCAACATCCCCGGGGCGTCTTGCGGTAATTTTATAAGGGATTTTTTTACCGCTGGCAGCTTCAAATCCTTTGATCATTTCAAGGACGGAATACCCTCTGCCGGTGCCAAGGTTGTACATAACCAGTCCCGGATGCGTAAAGAGTTTGGGAAGGGTCCTGATATGGCCTTTTGCAAGATCGACCACATGGATATAATCCCTGACGCCGGTTCCATCCGGAGTGTCATAATCATTCCCAAATACATTGACTTCCGGCAAGGCCCCCACGGCTACCCCTGAAATATAGGGCATGAGATTGTTTGGAATGCCGGAGGGGTCTTCTCCGATTTCACCGCTCATATGGGCTCCTACAGGGTTGAAATATCGCAAAAGGGCAATATTCCAGTCTTGATCGGAATGGTAAAGATCCTGGAGAATTTCTTCAATCATGAGTTTTGTCCGGCCATAAGGATTTGTGGCCGACAGGGGAAAGTCCTCTTTTATGGGGAGGGATGCAGGGGCGCCGTAAACCGTGGCGGAAGATGAAAATACAATGTTTTTTACACCCATATCCATCATGACTTTAAGAAGGTTCAAGGTTCCGGTAATATTGTTATGATAATATTTCAATGGAATGGATACGGATTCCCCTACAGCCTTTAATCCTGCAAAATGAATAACCGCATCGATCTTATGACCGGCGAAGATATCGGCAATGCTTTTTTTATCCATCAGATCTGTTTTGTAAAACACAACCGGCCTTCCTGTAATCCGCCTTATCCGGTTCAAGGATTCTTCCGAGCTGTTGGAGAGATTATCAAGCACAACAACCTCATGGTTATCATTTAAAAGCTCAACACATGTGTGGCTTCCGATATAACCTGCACCACCGGTAACCAGAATTTTCATAAACAGTCCTTACAGGCTTTAGTTTTAAACGGTTTGTAAGTTAATATAAAAAAAAGGTCACGGCATATCCCACAGTGCCTTTATTCTTTTTTAAAGAAGAGGTTAACATGGACAGGAATCCGGGATCAAGTTTTTTATTGTCTATACGGGCCGTAATGAAAGGACGGCAATCAGCCATGGCGCCTCTTTCAGACAAAACAGGTTTCAAAGCATTGACAGACGGCATGGGTGTGTTTAGAATTATGGCATTCAGGCAGAGATCTTCCTGAAAAAATTAAATATAAGGAGAGATATAAAATGATCGATTTGACAGATCCTGCAAAAACGCAGATTGATGACTATTTCCAGGGAAGGACACCGACCCCGATTCGGATTTTTCTTAATTCAGGCGGCTGAGGTGGCCCATCTCTTGCCATGGCTCTGGACGAGCCTAAAGATACGGATGATACCTTTGATGTAAAAGGCCTGAAATTTGTTGTTGACAAAGAATTCATGGAAAAAGCGGAGACAATAAAAATTGATTTTACAGGTATGGGATTTCACCTTGATTCCAACCTTGAGCTTGGACAATCCGGTTGCGGTAGCTGCGGTTCCGGCGGCTCCTGTGGGGATTGACATTCCTTTGGTTTTGAAAGGGTAGGTATAATATCTTACCCTTTCACCCCCTTTTTGATTTTGCCTGCCTGAAGAAAGTCCCATCCGTGGCTTGACCGTGACCAGCCATCATGATAGCCTGATATTTATCATGAAAATTTAAGAATTGTCAGGATGCCATAATGAAAAAGCGCTCCATTGGTCTGTTTATCGCATTTGCCGGTATTGTTACTGCAATTTTTATCACCAGTTGCGGAGAAAAAAAGAAATCCCAGGCCGAGCTTACCGTAGGAAACTGGTCGCAAGAGAAAAACAGGGCCTATGTCCTTTTGTATGCCAATTCAAAAGGAGAATGGAATTCGTCTGTCAAAGTTTCCGAGGCAACCTCCAAAGTCGTCAAGACCAAGGGAAAAGCCAAAGGCCTGTGGCGCATTGAAAAAAACCAGATGATTTTTACGGTTATGGAATCGGATATCGAAGATGTCTGGGAAAAGAACAGTACTGTATTTTATGATATCCTTGACCTGACGGAAAATAAAATGCAGCTCAAGGATGAACAAGGGGACGTGACGGCCTGGTCCAGAACTAAAATAGGAAAATCCACTGAATCAGAAGCTGATCTTGCCCTTGTCATACCCATGGCCCCGGTTGTCGTGAATTTAAACAAAGACAGGTCAAATGATAAAGACAGATACCTGTGCCTGAAAATGAATTTTATCCTCAAAGAACTGATGCCGGGGCAGCAAGTCCCTCCTGTCCACCCCAAGGTTGAGGATGCAATCGTCATTTTTTTCAGTTCCCTTGTATTTGAGGATGTAAAGGATTTTGACGGCATCAGGAGTCAGGGCCAAAAGCTGGTCAATATATTAAATCCGTATATGGAGGGAATGATAAAGGAAGTTGCAATCGAAAATGTAATTGTTGCAACTGAAATTGAAAAAGTTGAAGAATTTTTAATTGAACATACCCCGCCGGCAGATTCTGCCCCTGAAGAAGGTAAACAGGCAAAGGATGAAAAAAAGAAAAAAGACGGCAAAGAAAAACCAAAGGATAAAAAGGGTTAGTCTTTTGCCTGAAACACCATCAAGATCCCTTCCCTGACTGAGACGGATGCTGTCGTTTCTTTGAAAACATTGCTGACGCCTAAACCGGACCCCATTTCAATAGTCGCATCCACCAACGGATATTCGAGCCCTTTGAGGGTTATCCCTGCGGCTTTTTCCGTGATGGGAAGAATGGATAGAAATTCTCCGGGCCGGCCTTTTATTTCAATATGGCTGGTGACTATATGAATTGTATTGTTTTTATTGATGATCCTTGAAGGGATACCCAGTCCTGCAAGTTTTTTTAAGAGGAAAATGTTGGCAAGGGTATGATCCAGTCTTGTGCCGGTAGCTCCTAAAAGGGTTATATCCGTTGCACTGTTTAAAACTGCCCATGATATGCAGAGTTCTGAATCGGTCTCATTTTTTCGTGAAGGATGAATAATGGTTTTTATTTTTTTTTCTTCAAAAAAGAGCCTGTCTTCAATGGAAGCAGAGTCAAAATCACCGATAATGACGTGGGGCAGGATATTGAGTGCTTTCAGATGTCTTGTTCCGCCGTCGGCACAGATAATCATCCGGGCCTGCCTGATTATACCGGCCATATCCGCTGAATATTCAAGATCCCCGTTGGCTATAATGACACAGTCCATGAAGGATTTATTATCATGAAATTTATGATATGAAAATCGAATCTTTTGTCTTGTCTTGACTAATTTGCCGCTACCTTATATTTTCCCATGAAATGAAATCTTTAAATATTATAAACCAATATATTTTTAAAGCGCTTTTACCGCCTTTTATCATCAGCCTGCTCTTTCTGACCTTTGTATTTCTCATGATACGGATACCTGAAATCACCAATAAGGTTGTGAATTACAATGTGGATATTTCAGCCGTTATTCTTTTGATGGTATATATGCTGCCCCAGTTTATGGAATTTACCATTCCCATGTCGGTCATGATTGCCATTCTTCTCACATTCATGCGCATGTCAGGGGAAAATGAGCTGATTGCCTTGAAGGGTGCAGGGGTTTCCCTTTACAGCCTGCTTCCCCCGGTATTTGTTTTTTCTTTCATCGGTGTTCTCCTGACATCCATGGTTACCATTGCCGGAGTTCCCTGGGGAAAGCTCTCTTTAAAAAAAAAGACCATTGAGCTTGCAAAGTCCAATATGGATATGGCGCTTCAGGAAAGACGGTTCAATTCAGAAATTGAGAATGTCATGATGTATATTTCCCAGGTGGATATAAAAACCAAAAAATTAAAAGATATTTTTATCGAAGACCGAAGGACAAAAGGGCTGGTCAGTATTTCCATCGCCCCTTTGGGAGAGCTGATCCGCTCTGAAGACGCCATATACACCATAAGGCTCTATGACGGAGTGATCAATCAGGTCAATGCTGAGGAAGGTTCCGTCAATAGTATCCATTTCGGGAATTATGATATGAATATTGATTTAAATGACATGGCAGGCCGGGGGGGAGGGCAAATCGTAAAAAAAATCAGCGAGGAACGCTTTTTTGACCTCATCCGGATCATCAAGACCGGCACTAATGATAATAAGCTTTTCAGAACTGCCCTGATGCAGCTTCATGAAATTTTTTCAATTCCGTTTGCCTGCATTTCCTTAGGCTTGCTTGCATTTCCCCTGGGGGTTCAATCCAATTCCCTGCAAAAATCATCAGGTTTCGGGCTGGGAGTTTTCTTTTTCCTGCTGTATTATTTCTTCCTGGCATTCGGATGGTCGGCCGGACAGACAGGAAAATTCCCTCCCGGTCTTGCCATGTGGCTGCCCAATATCATTATGGGAGGGGCCGGGATTTTTCTTCTTATAAGAAATGCTAACGAGAAACCGGTACGGGTGCCGATGTTTTTAAAAAAAAACATCACGGCAATCAAAAACAGCATCTTAAAGAAAGCATAATGCCATGACCTGCTTTAACAAATACTGGCTGAAAGAATTTATAAAATTTTTTTTTATTATTCAATTGATCATTCTTGTGATGTTTGTCTTTATCGACTATCTCTCCAGGATGGAAAGATTTTTAAAATCCGATATTTCCATGCTCGCTGCCCTGAATTATGTCCTTTTAAAACTGCCTTTCATGTTTGTCCAGTTGACACCGGCCGGTATCCTTTTGGCAACCATTGTGGTTTTCGGGCTCATGAACCGGAATAATGAACTTTTGGCTATCCGGTCCAGCGGTATAAACGCTTATTTCCTCATAAAACCGGCTGTGGGCGCTGCCCTCATGTTCAGTTTCATCATGTTTTTTTTAGGGGAAACCCTTATCCCGGTCTCTATGTCAAAGGTATATGATATCGAAAACAATGTGATACGCAAACGGCATAATATGTCTGTGGCGAGGGAGGATATCTGGATAAAAAATGAGAACAGGCTGATTCATATTAATTATTACGATCCTGTCCAAAAATCGGTTTCAGGCGTGACCATTACATCAATGGGAGAAAATTTCGGGCTTGAATCACGCATAGATGCACAGAAAGGATATTACACAGAGGGAGAATGGATTTTTGAAAATATTATAGAGCAGGTTCATGCAAAAGATTCAATTGACTATGATGTCAAGACCTATAAAAAAAAGAACATCCTGCTGACATTCAAACCCGATGATCTTGGAGCGGTTGTAAAAAGATCTGAAGAGATGGGGTTTTCCGAGTTGAGAAAATATGTCAAAAAGATCAAAGCAGAAGGCTATGATGCAACATCCTATGAAGTGGATCTGAACGGGAAAACAGCCTTCCCCTTTATTTGTATCATCATGGCCCTGACAGGAGCGGCCACGGGGATGAGATCCTTTGCAAAAGAGAACCTTGCCGTGACCATTGCCCTTGGCGTTGCAATTGCATTCCTGTACTGGATCATGTACGGATTCTGCATTTCACTGGGGTATGGGAGTATTCTTCCGCCCATTCTCAGCGCATGGATCACCAATGTGTTTTTTTTCTCCACAGGTGTCCTTTACCTGATGTATTCAGGATAAAAAGATAAAGAAATCCGGATGATTATTTTTTACAATATAGTGATGAATCTTTTGCTGGTTGTTTTTATCCTCATTTTCCCGGCTGTCTGTCTGTTTTCAAAAAAAAGAAGATCGAACCTGGTATCAAGATTCGGTCTGTCTACAGCCTGGAAGCCGAAACAACCGGAAGAAAAAAGAATCTGGATACATGCGCTCTCTGTTGGAGAGGTCAAATCGGTTGTCCCGCTTGTGAAAATATTAAAAGACCGGCATGGGGAAGTAAAGATTGTTTTTTCGACTTCCACAAGGACCGGGTTTGAGACGGCCGGCCGGTATTTCTTGACGCCGGGAATGGAAAACGTGGATCAATTGGGGTATTTTCCCCTTGATTTCAGCTGTTCCGTACAAAAAATCAGCACATTGATCGGGCCTGACGCTGTTATCATTGTTGAAACCGATATCTGGCCCAATTTTTTATATGAGATGAAAAAAAGGCGGATTCCGGTTGTACTGATCAATGCAAGACTGTCAAAAGGATCATTAAACGGGTATTTGCGGTTTAAAGGCTTTTTTTTATCTGTTTTTTCTTGTTTTACACAGATCATGGTCCAGACCCGGCTGGATGCTGAAAGGTTTCTGGCTCTCGGCATCGGGAAAGAGAAAATTCAGGTCACAGGGAATATGAAATTTGATCATGCCGTTGAAGACAGCGAAGACTCCTTTGCCCGGGAAATGAAAAAGCTCTTAAATATTCAAGGGGGAACCCTGGTCCTGGTCGCCGGTAGCACCCATGAGGGTGAAGAAAAAATTCTGTGCAGGGTATATGAAAAACTGTTGAAAAAATATCCCGGGCTGGTGATGATCCTTGCGCCAAGAGACCCGGGACGATGCCGGGCTTTGCTGCCGGATATCTCCTTTGCCGGCATCCCGGCATTCCTGATGTCTGGGATAAAAGAGCCCCTGCAAAGGAACGGGGTTGTCCTGGTGGATAAAATGGGTGTGCTCTCAAGGCTTTATGGTCTCTGTCATGTGGCCTTTATAGGGGGGTCCCTGGTAAAAGAGGGGGGACACAACCCCCTGGAACCGGCAGCTTTTTCAAAACCCATTCTCTTTGGGCCGGATATGTCTGATTTTATGCTGATTTCCAAATTGCTCAGGGATCATGGGGGTGCAAAACAGGTGGATTCTGAAAAAGAATTGCTGCATGAGCTTGATACCCTGTTGGAAAAGCCCCAGGTTCAAAAACAGATGGGCCAATTAAATCAGGAGGTTTTTTTATCCAATTGTGGTGCTGCAGAAAATATTGTCACAAACCTGGAGGCCCTTCATATTGTTTGATAAATGGCTGAACAAAATAGAGAACCGGGTGGTTGAAATTTCAGGACAGGAGTATATCCCGGCCCTGTTTTCCCTGGAATGGGTCCTGGTTGGTCTGTCACGTCTATATGGGGCAGGCGCCGGGATCAGGCAGTGGCTGTATCAAAAAAATATCTTCCGTAAAAAAGAGCTGCCCTGTTTTGTGATCTCCATTGGCAATATTGTGGCAGGCGGAGCGGGTAAAACCCCCATGACCGATTATGTGGCCGGGCTTTTAAAAAGGATCGGGAAAAAACCGGTTGTCATCAGCAGGGGGTATAAGGGGAATTATAAAGGGGATTCAATCATTGTTTCAGATGGTCAAAGGGTTTTTGCAGATGTACGGGAATCCGGTGATGAGCCCTTTATGATGGCAAGCAGGCTCTTATTTCCCGTGGTTGTCGGAAAAGACAGGTTCAGTGCCGGAATAAAAGCCCTTGATTCCTTAAAACCCAGGCCGGATGTGGTTGTGCTGGATGACGGATTTCAGCATTTAAAACTGAAAAGGGATCTCGATATTCTCCTGTTTGATTTTCAAAATCCATTGGGAAACAACAGGTTCCTTCCTGCCGGCCGTTTGAGACAGACTCCGCAAAGCTCGGGCAAAAGAGTCGATGCCGTTATTTTTACAAGATGCTCTGGGAAAAATGATAACAAAAGCCGGATGGATGCAATAATGCAGTATTACCCGGGCTGCCCCTTTTTTAAAACCTTTCATAAGCCTTTTATCAGCCAGGGGATCAGCATTGGCGGGGGATACTGGAAAATTGAATCCGACGCCGTTATCTTAAAGGATAAAAAAGCAGTCCTTTTTTCAGGGCTTGCCGATAATCGCTCGTTTTATGATTCAATGGCGGGTTTTGATGTAAATATCCTTCATCACCTTGAATTTCAGGACCATCACAGGTATAAGACATCTGATTTTGTAATGATAAACAGGGTGGGCAAAGAAAAAAAGGCTGATTTTATCCTGACCACGGAAAAAGACTGGGTAAAAATCGGCCGGAATTTCAAATGGGAGACGGATTTTTTGGTGATCGGCGTCCGGATGGAGTTTGAATATCCGGAAAAATTTAAAGAATTTTTAGTCTCTAAGATGGAAGAAAAATGAGCAATGACAGGATATTCAGATTTTTAAAGCTGATGGTAACCCTTATGGGGAGGCTGCCCTGGACGGTTTTAAAATTTTTTTCAAATCTCTTCGGACTGATCTGGTATAAAGCGGATAAACGCCACAGGGCAGTTGTTCTTGAAAATATCAAGCTGGCTTATCCGGGCCGGTTTTCTTTGGCTGAGTCGGAAAGGATGGCCATCCGGATTTTTAAAAATACTGCCGGAATTCTTTTTGAGGTGATCTGGGCCTATAAGAAACCCAGGGATGAATTGTTTGCCCATTTTACGGTAAAGGGAGCCGGGTATTTGGAAAATGCCCGGAAAAAAGGAAGAGGGGTTATCCTTTTAACCTGTCATATGGGAAATTTTGAGCTCCTTGTGGCTGCCCTTCCAAAGGCAGGGTTGAAAAAACCCTATGGGATTTACCGGAAATTCGATTTTAAGCCCCTGGAGCGTCTGATGCGGGAAATGAGGCAGCGATTCGGGGCCATACTGATTCCCATGCGCGGGGCATCTGAAAAAATTGATGCCATATTGCGTGAAGGCGAGGTGATGGGCACTCTCCTGGATCAGAATGTAGACTGGTACAAGGGTGTATTTGTGGATTTTTTCGGAAGGCCTGCCTGTACCAACAGCGGTCTTGCCAAACTGGCCCTGAGAAGCGGATCACCGGTGATCCCCATGTATACGGTCCGCAAAGACAGGTCTTTTTTTATCGAATTTTTACCTGAAATTCCTTTGTGTGAAACCGGTGACACCATAAAAGATATTGAAATCAATACCCAGAATTATACCTCTGCTGTGGAATCCATGGTTCGCAGGTATCCGGACCAGTATTTCTGGGTTCATAACCGCTGGAAAACAAAACCCTATTGCCCGTATCCAAGGGCATGACGCCATGAAAAAAATCCTGTTAAAAGACAGCGAAAAAGCCAGGATACTGATCCGGGCTGCCAACTGGGTCGGTGATGCCATTATGACAACCCCGGTTGTCCGGGCCGTGCGTAAAAATTATCCAAAAGCCAGGATAACGGTCCTGGCCAAACCATGGGTCATCCCGGTCTATGAAAACAATCCGTACATAGATGAAATCATGGTCTATGACAATGGAGGCCGTCATAAAAAAGGGATGGGAGTCCTGCGGCTTTCACAGGATATCCGGAAGGCCGGGTTTGATCTGGCCATTCTCATGCAGAATGCCTTTGAGGCAGCCCTCCTGGCATTCCTGGCCGGAATCCCCGAAAGGGCGGGATATAACACCGATGCCAGAACCCTTTTGCTGAACCGGAGTGTCCCCATGAACCCGGCTTTGAAAAAAAAACATCTCATTGCATATTATATAGGCATCATAGAAGGAGTAGGGATGAGGCCTGACGGTATGGATCAGGATCTTATGATTTCAGATCAGGATTGTCACTTTGCAGGGCAGTTGCTCCATGAACAAGGACTGGGTCATGGAAAACCTGTAATCGGCATCAATCCAGGTGCAACCGGCGGCACGGCCAAACGCTGGTTCCCAGAGCGTTATGCAGAACTGTGCAGGCTTCTGGCAAACCGGTACCAGACAAAAATCCTGGTTTTCGGTGGGCCGGCCGACCATGACCTGGGGGAGAAGATCGCTGGTATGGCGGCCGGCTCCTGTATCAATATAGCCGGGAGAACAGGTCTGTCACAAGCATTTGCCCTGATCAGGGCCTGTGATTTGTTTGTGACCAATGATTCCGGTCTCATGCACGCAGCAGCAGCCCTTGGCACCCGCCAAGCAGCCCTCATCGGGTCAACCGACCCTGTTGCCACAGCTCCTTTCAGTGACAGGAGCACCATGGTAAGAATGCCTGTCCCGTGCAGCCCCTGCCTGAAAAAAGAATGCCCTGTTGACCATAAATGCATGGATCTTATCGGTGTTGACAGGGTTTTTCAAATCTGCAAGAGTATCCTGGACAACAACACATCAACTGATTCTAACGGAGAAACAAATCCTGTTTGAAAACATCCGCCATATTCTCATCGTAAAGCCCAGTGCCCTGGGAGATATCGTTCATTCCCTGCCGTTTCTGCATGCCTTGAGAAGGGGATTCCCCGAAGCCTGCATCGACTGGGTTGTGGCCCATGGCCTTCATACCTTTCTTGAGGGGCATGGACTGATCAATAAGCTCTGGGTCATAAAAAAAGACCAGTGGAAGGATATGGGGCGGCTGTCTCTTACCATCCGGGAATTAAGGGAACTAAAAAAGGGACTGGGGCAGACCGGCTATGATGTATGCATAGATCTGTCCGGGATCTTCAGATCCGGGGTCATTACCTGGTTTTCAAAGGCTGGTGTAAAACTGGGGTTTAAAGAATCCGATGAAGGCAGCCCGTTCTTTTATACCCACAAAATTCACGGCAGCATGGACATCCATGCCATTGACCGGTATCTCAAAATCGCCGCATTCATGGGATGCCCGGTGGACGAGATCGTTTATCCCTTTGCACCCTATGATCCGTGCCCAGCCATATTAAACGGCCTGCCCCGTGACTATGTCGTCATGAGCCCTTCGGCCGGTAAACCCGCCAACCGGTGGCCTGCCCGTAAATTCGGAGAGCTTTCCGCCCGGCTGCCGCTGCCGTCGGTGATCATCAGTTCTGCTGCCGAAGCAGATATAGCTGGCGAGACGGTCCGGTATTCCAGGGGAAAAGCAATTTCTATTGCCGGTAAAACAGGTCTCAAGGACCTTTTGGGCATCATTGGAAAGGCCCGGTTTTTTGTCTGCAATGATACCGGGCCCATGCATATGGCAGCAGCCTTGAATATCCCGGTGTTTGCAATTTTCGGCCCGGCCAACCCTGTCCGGACAGGCCCTTACGGCAGTATCCATACTGTGATTCGAAAAGATTTGCCCTGTTCTCCCTGTTATGCGCAGACCCCTTGTAAGAAATTCAAGTTCCAGTGCATGGAGAAATTGAGTGTAGAGGATGTCTATAGGGTTATTGATCAGAAAATGGGGCTCTTGTGAAGGTTTCAGTTATTGTCACCACCTATAACCGGCCAGATGCCCTGAAAAAAGTGATCACCGCACTCTTAAGCCAGACCCGGCCGCCTGACGAGATCCTGGTAGCCGATGACGGGTCCGGACCCGAAACCCGGGAGCTTATAACCTCATTTAAGAGTAACCCCGGGCCGCCCCTTTGCCACGTCTGGCAGGAGGATGAGGGGTTCAGGCTCTCCCGTATACGGAACAAGGCTGTTTTAAAATCAAAGGGGGACTATCTGATTCTCCTGGATGGGGACTGCATCCCAGCCCGGTTTTTTGTGGCCGATCACCTGGCTCTGGCAGAGAAAGGGTGCTTTTTCCAGGGCAAACGGGTTCTGGTGAACCGGAAACTTGCTCCAGGGTTTGATTTCAGAGACACGGCCTCCTTTGCCGGATTGATCTGCCAAGCGCTTTTTGGATCCATTTCCAATGCCCATCATATTATCCGGATTCCTTTTTTCCCCAGTTCCAGGAATAGAAAAATGTCTGGGGTCCGGGGGTGCAATATGGGGTTTTTCAAACAGGATGTGGAAGCAGTGAACGGATTCAATCATGAATTTACAAGCTGGGGCAGGGAGGATTCGGAATTTGTAGCCCGTCTTTTCAAATATGGGATCAAACGGAAAGAGAACCCGTTTCGCGCCGTCTGCTTTCATTTATGGCACAGGGAAAATAAGGGGATCTGTCCGGAAAAAAACGAAGAACTGCTGAAACAGGCCCTTGCCACCGATGCCTGGTCTTGCGCCAATGGACTTAAAGAGCTGTAAGAATTCAGTCCTGGTATGAGGGCCTGGACCGCCGGATCTGGTGAAGGCTGTAAATCCGGATGATATCCCTGCCTAGCGTATCCATGGTATGATGTTTTTTTACAAAGTCCCGGGCAGCTTTTGTTCGGCTCATGGTTGAATTTTCATCCTGAAGGGTCTGGATGATTTTATCGGAAAGATCGGAAGGGTTGAATTCTTCATGGACGAGCCCGGTTTTTTCATGGACCAGGACATCAGCGGCAAGATCCGTTCCCGGACCAATGACCGGGGTTTTGCACAGCATGGCACAAAGAAGCGATTGGCGTTTTTGCACGAAATCCTCATCCTTTATGTGAAGACTTGGCAGGACATGGCACTCCAGTGCCCGGAGAAACAGCCAGGAGTCTTCTTCCAAGCTTGTGAAATGAGTTGAATTCTCGATTCTCAACCCCATGGCCAGGGCTTTTGCCATGCTCACAGATTCGCTTGTCCCTTGTCCTGAAATCACCAGATGATAACCGGGCAGCCTTGCCTTTACGGTTTGAAAAGCCCCCAGAAGGGTGGATAGGCTTTTCCCCTTGGAGGGATTGCCTGATACACCGATGAATTTTGTTTCCGGGTCAAGGCCAAGCTCCAGGGCGAGCATTTTTCTTGCTTCGGTTTTTTCAGGAAAGGTCTCAGGTTCGATAATTCCGGCGGCCATGGTAAAGGCCCGCATATCTTTGAGTTTGAAGAGTTTCTGCAGATAGCCCGTGGTATAGCGGGAAGCCGTAAAAATATAATGGCAAAATCTTTTACAGATGATCCGGTTCCAGGGGGTTTTTCTTATCCTGTAATTGTTGTGAAAGGACAGGATTCTTAAGGGGATTTGCAGTTTTTTGGCTGAATAAAGGGCTATCTGCGTATCATATTTCCCGTGGGTATGAATAATGTCCGGTTTTTCATTGTATAAGAAATTTTTCAAAAGATTATAATTTCTAAAGATCGAAAACGGTTTGAAATCAATCCCGTAAACCTTGATCCCGTTTTCCTTTGCCTTTAGAAAAAGAGGACTGTCTTTTGGGCAGACCAGGATCAGGTTATGCCCTTTTTCCTTCATCCAGGAAAGTTCATTATAAATCCGTTTTTCAATGATGCCCCAGCGGGTTTCGCATGTTGTGTGCAGTATTTTATAAAACGTTCTCATCATGATATCAGCTTATTAAGAAGTCTTGTTTCAATTCTTTTTAAATCTATTGGGAGGTCGATTTCAGGAGAATCATGGGGGGTGATCACCACCTTGATCCTGTATCCGTATTCAAGAACCCGCAACTGTTCAAGTTTTTCAATATTTTCACAGACACCGGTGGGAAGGCTGACAAGGGTGTCCAGGAATTTTTTCTTATAGGCATAAAAGCCAAGATGCTTATAAAAATCCGCTTTTGTTTCCCTGTCCCTGGGAAATGGGATCTGGGCCCTTGAAAAATAGAGGGCAAACCCGTTTTTGTCAAAGGTGACCTTGACATCTTTGGGGTCTTTGATCTCCCTTTCATCCACAATTTTAAAGGCAAGGGTGGACATCAGAAGGTCAGGGTCACAGGCAAACGGGGAAAGAAGCTCATCAATGGTCAGTGGGTTGAAGAAAGGCTGGTCCCCCTGGATATTGATGATGATGTCATCGGGCTGAAGCCCGAGTATCCCGGAAGTCTCGGCCACCCTGTCGGTCCCGGACCGGCAGTTTGCCGACGTCATGACGGCATGCCCGCCAAAGCCTGTAACGGCGTTGGCGATCCTTTCATCATCGGTTGCAACGACCACATGTGTAACAACGGCAGATTTTTTGGCCTGTTCATACACTCTTTGTATCATGGGCTTTCCGGCAATCATGGCCAGGGGTTTTCCTTCAAACCTGCTTGATCCGTACCGGGAGGGGATGACTGCAAGGGTCATGGGGATCTCTTTTACATTTTCAGGAACAGGGATTTCGCTTTATCCCGGGTCATAATTGTTTTCCAGTCTTTACCAAGGCAGTTTTCCCATAAGGGGTCAAGGCCGAGGGCAACGGTTACCATTTTTTCAACCTGGTCGTTTTTCAGATGTTTGACAAGACCCCGCGGCAGCTCGATCCCGCTTTTTTGCATCATGGTGCGAAATTCTTTGACCCCTTCAGGATAGATTGCATCCAGATAATCAAAGGTGATGCAGCATCCTATGCCGTGATGGGTCCCAAGGACATAGGAAAGACCGTAGGACAGGGCGTGGCAGGCACCCACCTGGGAATAGGCAATGCTCATACCGCCGAAAAAAGACGCCATCATGAGTTTATCGGCACTGTCCGGATGGCTGTTTGAAAAAACCTCGCGGCAAAGATCCAGGGATTTTTCGCCATAGGCTTTGGAAAACTCATTCAGATAGGTCCCCTGAAGGGATTCAATGCAATGGATATAGCAGTCCATGCCGGTGTAGAAATGCTGGTCACGGGGCACATCCTGTGTGAGTTCGGGGTCTAACATGACCTGGTCAAACACGGTATAGTCGGAATTCAGGCCCAGCTTTTTTTCAGGCCCGGTCAGTACGGCTGTTCTGGAAACCTCGGCCCCGGTCCCGGAAAGGGTGGGGACCGCCATGTGGCAGACAGCCGGGTTTTTGATCAGATCCCATCCCTGGTAAAGGGTGGAAGAGCCTTCATTGGTCAGCATCAGGGATACGGCCTTGGCAAGATCCATGGCAGAGCCGCCGCCTATACCGATGACGGCAGAGGGCAGAAAAGAATGAAAGGCTTTGGCCTGAAGGGTCAGAGCATCCACATAGGTTGTCTTGGGCTCATCGTCCACGTTGACCCAGAGAAGCATGTCGTTTCCATGCACAGGAATCCTTTTTTCCATGGCTTTGCCTTTGAAAACATCATCAACGACAAAGACAACCCATGAATCAGAGGTATTCCGCTGTTTTTCGATGATGTCATCAAGCTGTGCAAAACAGCCTCTTCCAAATATTATATTGGGAACCAGTTTGAAATTTCGAAACATTTCTTATCCTTTAAATGATTTTATGATGGCGCTGATCCTGTTTTCAATATCCTGTTTTGTCCATGAGAGCATGATCTGCATGGAAATTGTCAGTTTCATGATAGCATCGGATTCTTCCAGGGCAAGGGTTTTATAATCCGGCAGATTGCTGCAAAGCTCGAAGGGGAGGGTTGCAGCCCGTTTCATTTCTTTCAGATGATGCCATTTTTTAAAATAATGCCAGTTGTTGTCATACCAGTAGGCAGATCCCGCACCGTTGGCGGCAAGGGCTTTAGCCACCTGTCTTGCCCTTTCTTCCGTGGGAAGGGAAAAGCTTAAAAATGTGGCTGAATCACCATTTGCATCCGGGATATACCGGAAAGAGACTTCCGGCAGGGCGGCCATGGCATCTTTAAGGGCGTGCTTGTTCTCTCTCTGGATTTTCAGGATCTGATCGAGTTTCCTGAGCTGGGCAAGACCAACTGCAGCGTTGAGTTCACTGATCCGGAAATTGGCCCCGACAATGGGATGGCCGTCGGCTCCCCGGTCCGGGCCGCCTAAGTGGTCGTGGCCATGATCAGCAAACTGGTCGGCCTTTTCATAGACAGCCTTGTCATCCGTGATAATGCCGCCGCCTTCACCGCAGGTAACGGTTTTGACCGAGTCAAAGGAAAAACACCCGGCAAGGCCGAAGGTGCCAAGAGCTTTGCCCTGATAGGTAGCGCCCAGGGACTGGCAGGTATCTTCCAGGAGGATCAGCCCGTTTTTTTTGCACACATCCTTTATTTCATCAATCCTTGCCATGGATCCGCACATGTGAACCGGCACTACGGCTTTTGTTCGTGGGGTTATCACTGCTTCAATCCGGTCGGGATTAAGACACAGGGTCTCATCAATGTCACAGAAAACCGGGATGGCGCCGGCCGTGAGAACAGCTTCAAATGTTGCCACAAAGGTAAAGGGGGGGATAATGACCTCATCCCCTGCACCAATGCCGCAGGCTGCAAGCGCCGTCGAAAGGGCAGCGGTTCCGCTGGAGCACAGATGGCCGTATCTGCTGCCTGTGATGCTGCAGAGTGTTTTTTCGAATTCAAGGGCCTTGAAATGACCGTTTCTTGCCTTTTCAAACCCGTACCGGAAAAGAACGCCTGTTTCAAGGACATCAGACACTTCTTTTTTTTCTTCATCTCCAAATATTTCATACCCGGGCATGGTCAACTCCTTTAGATCACGATTGGTTGATGTTTTTCAAACCCTTTTTTCAAATCAAGGATAAGTACCACAATAAACCATCAGGTTTCAAGGCCTCTAAAGAAGAAATTCCAAGATGTTTTTATTCGCCATTTTCCGGATACTGCCCTGAAGTCATGTTATGGAATTTCACAAAGCGTTTTATCCGGTCGCACTAAGATTATTCCGTATGGATAGAATTGCGCGAGGAGAACTTTGATCTGGCCCTTTGACAGGAGAGGTCGCAGAGTTCAAGGGTCATTGTCAAATTCTAACACTCTGTCAATCATATACTAACACAGATGGTCTATAAAAGACTTTGATAGACACAACCATGCATAAAAAGGAGTTAAAATGCATACCTTATATACAATTTCGGAAAATGAGCGGCCTGTTGAAAAAGTCATTTTGAATGCCAGTCCCCAGATTCATTCATGTGATGGAGCTGGGGTTGGAACGATTCATCACCCCCTGTACCCCCATGAAAAGATAGATCTCTATACAAAAATAAAAGATCATATTGCCCTGATGAGGCCAAAACAGTATTTAAAAAATTGCTTTGTTTTTGCGCCGCTGTTTTTTGCCATGCCGATCGATCATCCGGAACTGCTTATCCGCTCTTTGCTTGCTTTTCTTGTGTTCTCGATAACGGCAAGTGCTGTTTATATATTAAATGATTATGGCGATATTGAAACCGACCGGCTGCACCCCAAAAAAAAATTCAGGCCCCTGGCTGCCGGAAAGGTATCCGGAATAAGCGCCCTCTTCCTGTCAGCAGGATTATTGCTGACCAGTGTGGCAATCTGTCTTGCTTTTTTAAATACGCAGGTATTGGCGCTGATCCTGTTATACCTTGTCATCAATGTCATATATACATTAAAACTCAAGCATATCAGTCTTATCGACATATTTATCATTTCAACAGGGTTTGTTATCCGGTTGTTTGTCGGAAGCTATGCGTCAGGATTGGATCTGTCCTATTCCATCATCCTCATGACGTTTCTGCTCTCTTTATTTCTGGCCTTTGCCAAAAGAAGGGATGATGTGCTCATCCTTATGGAAACCGGGCATAAGATGAGAAAAAACATCAGCGGCTATAATCTGGAATTCATTGATTCAGCCATGAGCATGGTCTCTTCCATTATTCTGGTAGCCTATATCATGTATACGATTTCTCCGGAAATCATTGCAAAACATCATACCGATAAATTGTATCTGACCAGTGTGTTTGTCATCCTGGGGATACTCAGATATAAACAGATTACCCTTATAAACAAAAACAGCGGGGTTCCGACGGAAATCCTGATGAAGGACAAATTTATCCAGCTGAGTATTGCATTCTGGATCACTTCTTTTTTACTGATCAAATATGCTGCGCGATGGTTCATATGAGCCATTATTATTACCTGCTCATATCCGTTCTGCTGGGTGCTGCTGCCCAGGTGGCATTGAAAAAAGGGGTGCAGACCATCGGGCAGATGTCCATTGCAACCTTTATCCCCAATATTGAAAGAATTTTTTTTTGCCCCTATATCATAGGCGGAATCCTTTTATACGGGTCAAGTTTAATTGTCTGGCTTATTGTCCTGTCCCGGATGGAATTAAGCAGGGCTTATCCCTTTGTGAGCCTTGGCTATTTGATTACCTTTGCCTCTGGGATCGTTCTCCTGGACGAAAAAATGTCATACTGCAAAATCTTGGGTCTGATGTTTATTATCGGCGGAATATTCATCATGTCACGGGGGGAAATATAAGGTGAGGACGTTCAAAGACTATATCTTTTCAGGGATCAATTCGTATATATTTTACGGCACCAACCTTTTGCTGTTTTCTTTTTTCAGGATCTTTAATATCCTTTCCGTTAAGGAAATTTTCATCATCAGCCTTATCTGTACCGGCCTCATCAAATATTTGCTTTATAAAAAGGAAGCAAAAGGCTTTTCCATTAAAAAAATCATTACCATAGAAGCGGTTTATCTTGTCCTGTTTTTTATCACCGTGGGTGTCTCATCACAATTATATGACACCACCTATGACGGGAGAGCCTACCATCAGGAAGCCATTATCCTGATAGCCGACGGATATAACCCGTTTTATCGGCAATTGGATGAAGATAAAGTCTTGCATTCGCTCTGGATCAACCATTATCCAAAAGCAATGGAGATTGTTTCCGCAGCATTATATTCATTCACAGGAAATATTGAAACCGGCAAAGCATTTAATATTTTGTTCATGATTTCAAATATATTCATGGGCATCGGATTATTTTTAAGATGGGGAAAACTCTCTTTTGGCCCAGGCTTGCTGTTCAGCATCATCATAAGCCTGAACCCGGTGGCAATCTGTCAGTCTCTAACCTATTATGTGGATGGACAGATCTGGTCTCTTTTGCTTGCTGCATTTTATCTGGTCCTGCTCTATACCTTTGAAAAAAGATCTGCCTGGAATTTGATGCTGGCTTTGGTCATTGTTTCTCTTGTCAATATCAAATTTACCGCCCTGATTTATCTCTTGGTGATGATGGCGGTTTATTATTTCAGCCTGCTCTGGACCGGTTCAAAGAAAGAGCTGTTTAAAACCGGCATGATTACCGGGATATCCATCATTGTTGCTGTTTTTTTTATCGGGTTTAATCCTTATATCACCAATACGATGATAAATGGCCATCCGTTTTACCCGATCTACGGGGAAAATAAAGTGGATATTATTACCGGTAATTCTCCCCATGAGTTTAAAAACAAAAACCGGTTCGAAAAATTCTATCTGTCCTTTCTGGGCCGGACCGGCAATATCATGTCATGGTGGTCCGAAGAAAAAATTGAACTTAAAATTCCGTTTACCTTTGATTTAGAAGAAATAAAAGCCATGGCCGGTTGTGATATCCGGGTCGCAGGGTTCGGCCCTTTCTTCAGCGGGATATTCCTGGTCAGTGCTGTTCTTTATTTGCTGAATAAGATTGCTGCGCTGAGAAGGCAGCCTGACGACAAAAAAAACATGAGATTTTTAATCAGCGATGCCTGGATCGATCTGATATTGTTTTTCGTCGTTTTTTCAGTCGTGGTCAACCCGGAATTCTGGTGGGCAAGATATGTCCCGCAATTATGGGCTGTTCCTGTCCTTATGCTGCTAAGCTCAGGAGTTACCGTCAAATGGGGCAGATTATCTTTTATACCGGTCTCATTTTATATAGTGTCGGTTTTCATCATTTCCACTGTCTATGTTGGGTCCAACATCAAAGAGACCATCGCCCTGAATCGCGAGCTGGACCTGTTATCTGAAACTGATCAGAAAATTCAGGTTTATTTTGAAAATTTCCGCAGTGACCGGTTGAAACTGTTGAAAAAGGGCATCGCTTTCAGTGAAGAGGGTTCCGAGGTGGATTATGCTTATGAGAATACCCTGCTGGGGCATGGGTCTGTCCGGCATAATGATCCGTCACTCTATGAAGCCTTGAATGCAATCAATTAGCGGATTTTTGATATCTTTATGACAAACCGGCTGGCCATATTTGATTTTGACGGAACCATCACCCGGCGTGATTCATTTTTTCCTTTTCTTGTCTTCTGTTTTGGCTATTATCAGGTGTTTCGTGTAGGAATAACCATGTTGCCTGTCCTGATAATGTATAAACTAAAGCTTATTTCCAATTCAAAAGCCAAAGAAATAGTGTTTGAAAATTTTTTTAAAGGAATGCCGCAAAAAGATTTTAATCAGCTCTGCAGAAGATATTCTCTCAAAAAAATAAGTCCCATGGTAAGGATAAAAGCCCTTGAAAAAATTATCCGGCATAAAACCGGGGGGGATAAGGTGATTATTATATCCGCTTCCGTTGAAAACTGGATCAGGCCCTGGGCTGATTCTCAAGGGATTGATGAGGTCATCGGAACCACGGTTGAGATAAAGGACAGGGTCTTGACCGGGAAATTCAAAATGCCCAATTGCCATGGAAAAGAAAAAGTCCGAAGGCTGGTTGAAACATACAAAAATCTTGATTCATATTATATCTTCGCTTACGGAGACAGCAGGGGTGATAAAGAGCTGCTGGCCATATCAAATGAGTCTTTTTACAGATTATTCTGATCTTTACGATTCTCTCACAACACACAAACATTTTTTTGCAAATATCTGCCTGTAGCAAATTGTTTCAGAAAAATTAAAAAACTAAAAATAACAGGAGATCAACATGAGATTCATCTCTTCCTTCATTCCCCTGACAGACCGGTATCAGTTTCTTATCCATGTGTTCTTTTGGGTGTGGATGATTACCGGGATTATTGTAGTACCGGTTTATGCCGGGGTCCCTGCCGGAGCAAAAGCCGGTAGAGCAGTCCCTAAATGGCCGTCATGCGACGGACATTGCGCAACCCAGAATATTTCATTTGTCCATGTTTCGGATCTGCATGCCCAATATAACCCGGATCAAAACGGCTCCACTCCGGTAGGGCGTATCCGGGGGTATTATGAACAGGTAAAAAAAGAAAATCCTTTTACCCTTTTTACCAATGCGGGTGATGACTATGAAAAAGGCTCCATAGCTGAAGAACTCTCAGAAGGGAAAACAACAAGGGAGGTTGTGCATGCAATGCGCTATGATGTCCGAACCCTGGGTAACCATGATTTCGCCTGGGGAATTGAGGAATTGCTGAAATTCAGCAATGACCCATCTGCCGTAGTCATCGCGTCAAATGTCAAATTGAATCCCGGGGATAAACATCTTTTTCCGGATAAGGGGCATGGCTGGACTGATTTTTCGGTTTTAACGGTCGGATGTGTCAGAATCGGTTTTTTCGGCCTTGTAACAAAGCCCCTGAGAGAAAATGACCAACCCTATGACGGGCCCTATTACAGCGAACACCCCGAACTACAGTCGGATTTCAATTTTATTGAGCTTGCCAAAGACCTTATTGCCCGTCACCGGGCAAAAGTGGATATCCTTGTCCTGGTAAGCCATCTGGGATTGGAGGAGGATACTATTCTGGCAGAGCGGACCAGCGGCATTGACCTGATTCTTGGGGGACACACCCATTCCACGACAAAAACCCCGCTGCGCGTAAAGGACACAACCATTGTCCATGTCGGTTCCTATGGTGAGACTATCGGCAGAATGGATATGGAATATGATATTCTTAACAAATGCATTAAAGAGACTCATTTTAATCTTATTGCCAACCGGCCAGGGGAAATACCGGATGATCCATACACCGAAGATCGGGTGGCGGCCATACTCAGCCCATACCAGCGGGAACTCGGGGAAACCGTAACCCGTGTCACTCAGGATCAGAAAAAAGGCGACATGGCACTTATTGCGGCCCGAGCAGCAGTTGAAACATTGAAAATCGATGCTGCCATCGTGAGTGAACAGATGGTATGGCAGGAATGGCCCCAGAGCAAATTGACCCGACAAGACATCCTGGACGCTTTCAGGGTGGAACGGCAGCCTGCCGCAAGCCCGGGACACAGCAGCCTTTATCTCATTGATGTTCAAGGCAGGGATTTGGCCCATGCCGTTTCCGTATTAAAAGATTCCGCCTACTGGGGTCCGTCACGGATAAACCCGAAAGCCTTTTACACCATTGCCGTCCAGAAGGTACCGGCCCTTAATCAGAAAGAATATTTTGGAAGAACCATAAGCTGTTCAGAGCCAAAACCATGCACAGAGGTATGGGAGACCGTGGTGTCATTTGCCCGTGCACAGAATTTTGCCGGGTTTTCCCTGAATCATGGATTAGCGGCAAATATCAGGCTTTATGCCAGGTTTCCCTGACAAGCCGGGCTGTGGTTTTAAAATCACCGCCCATGACCCAATCTGCAATATGGCCTGCGACATCCGGATATGTTCTTCTTCTCTTATCTCTTCCCCCTGACTCTGGGCATAAACGGCAAATCTGAATTTTGTAAAGGGAAGAAGCAGGTCCCGGATATGATCCTTGCTTTCAAAGGGAAGATAAACAAGGATCAGGGACTCGTCCATAGTATCCGAAGAGGCAATGCCGGCGGGGATGACCGGGGGCACAATGGGTTGATCAAAATGGTGCCAGTGCATCCCGATGGAAATATCAGCCGGTGCAAAATATTTGATGATCCATCTTGACAAGGGGTTGGAACGGTCCATGGGCACATCGTGCAAAAACGAATACTGATGACCGATTCCAATGCAGGGACATTTGATCTTCCGGGCGATCCATGCGCTTACAGGTTCAAAATCCGTAATTACAAGGTCATAGGATTTTGCATCAAAGGTTTTCACATCGTTTAAAAATTGTTTCAGGGAAAGGTCTTTTATTGTGTTCAACAATTGGATACGGCCGTTTTTCACAGAAAAGGTAAACCCTTTGTAAAACCCCGGCGTTTTGATGATGGAGGGATCATACACCTTATCTCTTTTGCAGCCGCTGAAAATAACGTCCACTTCCAAACCCCGCTGTTGAAGCATGCCGTAAAGAATTTTCATTTGTCATCTCCTTTCAGGCAACGCCTTTAAAAGATTCTTCACCATAATTTATTATAGGGTCCGGCACATTGTCCCATTTATTGAAAGCTCCTGAAAATCCTTCGCCCAAAAGGTCGTCAAAAGCCTGGCCCCAGGAATAGTTATCCCTGACATGATTCCTGCAGGTATCCCTCATCAGATTGAATTCATTGGGCTGCTCCGTTTTCAGAATATGGATCTCCTGAATTTTCTTTACCCACGTCTCTTTATCAGACAGGCTTAAAATATGTCCCATCCTGTCGTCTTTAATCATTTCCCGCGACCCCCCCCACATCGGAAATAAGGACGGGGAGGCCCTGTGACCAGGCTTCAAGGATCACCATGCCAAAGGTATCTGTTGCGCCGGGAAAGACAAAAAGATCTGCTGTTTCACAGTATTGCAGAAATTCCCGGTTATCCACCATTCCCATGAAATGAATTCTTTCATGGGCGCTGCATTCAATCTTGTAAACATCAAGTTCAGGGCCGTCACCGCAAAGGACAAGGTTTAATTCACGGATGGTTTTACGGGCTGTCTGGTAAATATCCAGTAAAAACTCAATGTTTTTGTCACGGCTCATCCTTCCGGCCCACAAAAGGGTGGTTCCGCTTTGAATCCCTTTTTCATCCAGAAACCGTCTTTTCCTTGCAAGGTCGGCGATAAGGGGTTCGGCAACCATGCCACATTTGAACAGGCTCATCTTCTCCCGGTCCCTTTCATCCTTATTCTCAATACAGGTTACAAATAGGATGTTGAGGTTTCTTTTCAGGCTTTCACGCCTGAAATTTTCAAGGATTATGGAAACCCCGTTCAGATCATTGAAGGTATCGCTGAACCAGAGCACTTTTTCTTTTGCTATACTGTCTTTACCGTTATATTTCTGCTTGAGAGTGATCATCAGTTCCCTGTCCCGGGACAAATGACTTAAAGATGAGAAAAAGGGAATACTGATGA
>MGTJ01000130.1 GCA_001799395.1 Desulfobacterales bacterium RIFOXYA12_FULL_46_15
CAACCCGGCCGTGGCGTTTCCACATGTCGCCGATATAATCATGTTCGAGCCAGGTGGATGCGGGCAGAACATAATCGGCTTCCTTTGCCGTGGGGGTAAGAAAAAAATCCTGAACCACCAGGGTGTCGACCTTTTCCAGGGCTGCCTTCACCTCCCGGGCATTGGCCCGAGTGATCAGGGGATTCGTACTGATCAGATAAAGGGATTTCACAGGATAGGGTTTTTCTTTTAAAATAGCATCCCAGACCATTTTGGGGTTCAGTACCATAAGCCGGTTGGACAGCCTGAACCGGTCCCCGCCGAGCCGTTTCTTGTTTTGCTCCGTTGTCAGCCGGTTCACCGCCGTCAGATGTTTAAAACCAAGTACCGTGGTTTTGGGAAAAAGAACATTGCCGCCAGGGCGGTCCAGGTTACCGGTCATGGCCATAAGGCTGATTAAAAGGCGAATGGTGTTGGTACAGTTTTTGGTCTGCTCCAGGGAGACACCCCAATGGATGGCAGCCGGTTTGATGGTGGCATAGGTTTCTGCAACCTTGATGATTTCAGCTTCGCTCAACCCTGTTTTGTCGGCAGCCCATGACAGTGGATATTGTTTGGCGCGTTCGCAGAATTCTTTCCAGCCGTGGGAATATTTGGTGACAAAAGTTTCATCATACATCCCCCGGTCAATGATAACGTTGGCCATTCCCCAGGCCAGTGCCCCATCTGTGCCGGGTTTGATGCGCAGCCATTGCGAGGCGTTTTTGGCGACCGTGGAACGCCGCGGGTCAATGCAGATGATCTTTGCCTTTTTTTGTATGGTTCTGGCCAGATCAAATCCTTTATATTCATCCGGATTTGAAACCAATGGGTTGGCACCCCATACAATGACGCAGGCCGGTTCCCCTTCATAGTCGACGAGATTGTGGCTGCCCGTCATGGCAATACCAAGGGTCACCCGGGGCGCATAGCACATATGGCCTGCGGTGAGTACATTGGGGGTGCCGTAAAGGTTGGCAAACCGGTAGACATACGGATCATTTTCCCTGCTGGTGCCGTATCCGATAGCCATGGATTCCGGGCCGTACATCTGTTTATTTTTTAAAAACCGTTCGGCAATTTCATCAAGGGCCTGATCCCAGGAAACAGGCACAAATTCACCATTTTCCTTTTTCAGCGGCTGGGTCAGCCGTTCGGGATGGTGGGTAATTGTATGGTATTTTTTACCTTTAATACATAGTATGCCTCTGTTTATAGGGGAATCGGGGTCTCCGTCTATTTTGACCACTTTATTGTCCTTTACGGTAACCAGAACCCCGCATCCTCCGTGGCATGCCCTGCAGGCACTTTTTATGATTTTTTCGCTCATGCTTTTCCCCTCAAGTGTATAGTTTGTGTTTCTTTTAATATTTTTAAAAAAGATAACAGAGAATATCTTGATAGTCAATATATAAATAGTCAATAAATTGACTAAATATGTATTGATTATTTAATTGCTTTTATTTTACAAAAAAAAACATTGGTAAGAAAACAATGGGGGGATAAAATAAAAATTTGAGTCCGGATTGTGTATGCAGGTCTAAAATTCAGGGGAAAAATCAAGGTTTTTCAGAAAACAACCCATAAAAGCCTTTGATTCGGCCAATTGAAGATAGGTCATTTTTTTCAGCGCGGATTCGAGGAAGGCACGCCGGTCTTTGTTGACCAGAAGAGCTATGCTGCCGGCAACGGAGGTGTTCCCGCAAAACATGATTTTTGATGCGGTATTTTTTGGAATAAGCCCGATTCTTTCCATGTGGACGGGTTGCAGATAATTTCCAAACCCGCCGGCCACATAAATTTTATCAAGGTCTTCGCAGCCGATCCCGCCCGCTTCCATGATGAGGTCCATGCCGGTTCTGACAGCCCCCTTAGCCAGTTGGATCTGGCGGATATCCTTCTGGGTCAGATAAATACCGTCTCCATATTGAAATGCGAGATGATCGTTAAATTGCACAATAAATGGGTCATCTTTTTTCAGAAGCCTGCCAGAGACATCGAGATACCCGGATGTTAACAATGCTGCAATCAGATCCACCATGCCGCTGCCGCAGATGCCTTTTATGGGGCCATTGTTGATGGTATGAAATTGGAAAAAGGCATCACGGATTTCAACCTTTTCAACAGCCCCGTCGGTTGCCCGCATGCCCGATGACACCCCCATGCCTTCAAAGGCCGGTCCTGCAGCGGTTGAGGTGGTATAATGCCTTCCCTTGACATTGAGGCAGATTTCCCCGTTGGTTCCCATGTCGATGAACAGAATTGTTTTATCATTATCAAAAAAGTCAGGGCAGACCAGGAGTCCGGCGCTGATGTCGGTACCCACATAGGCATGCAGGATGGGGGGCAGATATATCTTTGCCGCTTTGTTTCCATTCAGACCGAAAAAACCGGCAGGGTAGAGGGTGCCGCCGCGGATGTCAAAGGTAAAGGGAGACCGGCCGATGGAAGCGGACTCCATTTGGGCCGCGAGCTGGAGCATGGTGGTGTTGGCGCCGATGACCCCGTCCACAATCTCTTCCTGCCGGGTGTTCAAAGACAGGCAAAGCTCACGGGTGAGGCTGTTGAGCTTATTTCTGATAAGGGAAGCCATTTCTTCCAGCCCTTCCCTGGTTTTTGAATACAGGATCCGGGTCAGTACGTCATGACCGTGGATCACCTGGGGATTCAGGCTTGAAGCAGTTCCCAGGATTTCCCCGGTGACAAGGGAAACAAGACAGACCACCACGGTGGTGGTGCCGATATCAACGGCAAGCCCCACAGGGGTAAAGGAGGGCCTGGCGTCTTCCAGGAGGATAGGCTCGGAAACCCTGTCATACCATAATTTGAAACTATCTCCATCTTTTGTTACGGTTGCGGCCGGGTTGAAGGCGATGGTCCCGGACAGGGTCGCGTGCAAAAGGATTTTCCCCTGGCTTCTGTCTGCTTTATCATGGATGAAATTATCTCCAAGCCGTATGCTGATATCTTCCATGGGAAAGGTCCGGCATGCAAGCCTGAGGCCTTTGACATCATCTTCAGGCAAAATGTTTTCATGGGGGGTGGAGGATATTTTTTCAGGCGGACTCACCCACACCCGGCAGGCGCCGCAGGTGCCGTTGCCGCCGCAGGGGGTTTCAATATGGATTCCGGATTTCTCAAGACCGGCATGAAGGGTTTCGCCTTCTTCAATTTCAACAAAGATTCCAAGGGGTTCTATATGGCAGCGAATCATTGAACAGCTCCTGTATTAAAATAATGGTATAAAATTCACCATTTCAAAGCCTTTTGACATAACCTGACCCCTTCCATGCTGTCATCGGTATATAAATCGGCTCCCACCATACGGCCGGTCCTAGGGGTCATGCTCCGCCCCCCGGCCAGATAGGCTTCAGGGGCCAGATCCTCAGGAACAACGGCCTTCAGATAAGCAATGGTGGCCTTAAGGGTGTCAAGGCTGCTGCTGATGAGACAGGAAAATCCCACAATATCCGGTTTGAATTCATATATGGCGGATAAAAACCTGTTCTGCGGGACATTCACACCCAGATCATGTACGGCAAATCCATGCCCCCTGATCAAAGCCTTGAAGATGTCCTTTCCGATGAAATGGATATCTCCTTCAACAGTACCGATCACGACTCTGCCGATATTTTCACCTGGCCGGGACTCAAGGGTCAGGGGTAATACCATCTGATTGATCCCCTGCATGATCTCGCCGGCCATGATCAGCCCGGATATGAAATATTGCCCTTTTTCATACCGTTTCCCGATTTCCACCATGCCCTTGTGGGAATGTTCCAGGATTTTTAAAGGATCTGTTTTTAAGGCGATGAGATGCCGGGTCAGATCAAGACAGGCGTCTTCATCCAGGTCTGCGATCTTTGAACTAAGGGAGCCAAGGATTTTGTCCTGGGACTTTTCCAGGCTTTTGTCCGGTGTCATGGGTGATTCTCCTTTTGTCCGCTTATCCCGAACCCGACCGTTGCCTTGAACCTGAGAACATCTCCCCGGCAGATAAACCGGCCCCAACTGACGGGATGATCATCAAAATCATAAAACAGATGTTCCAGTCTGAAAGCAGGCAAGAGCGGCTGGGTATTGAGATGTCCGGCTAATTCCGGATCAAGAACCATGGCCTCGACGGTCATTTCCCCTCTTTTCAGAAACGCCTGTCCCCGGCCCTCAAACAGCCCATAGAGGGTGGTGATTTCCAGGTCTGCTTCAATGACGGGCCGGGCCGGGTCATAAACCAGAAATTCCCGGTGATAAATAACAGGGTCACCGTCCCGCAGAATAAGCCTTTGCAGCAGGATGACCCGCTGGCCCGGTTCTATCTGCAGACGGGCTGAAACCATATCATCGGCCTTGGTAATGCAGACATCCATCAGCTTGACCTGGGTTCTTTTTTCATCTTTGAAAATATCGAAAAATTCTTTAAGGCTGAAGGTCACCTGGTTCAGATGGGGAGCCCTGACAAAGGTGCCGCTCCCCTGAACAGTGGTTACAATGCCCTGATCCAGGAGTATCCGGATGGAACGGCGGATGGTCATGGGGCTGACCTTGTGAAGGCGGCACAACTCGGATTCCGAGGGCAGGCGGTCCCCGGACACATAAACACCTTCGGCAATCCGGTCTTTCAGTGAATTGCAGATCCGGATATAGGCAGGTTCACGGCCGTTTTTTTCTAAACTATGCGACAAAGGCATTTTCATAATATATCTATATAAATTATCTATAATTTTATGTCAACAGCTTTGAAAGCAGTGATATTAAGTTATTTTTTGTCTTTTAAAAAATTTTATTGACAAAGTTATCTATATAACTTTATAGATAATTGAAATCTTGAATTCAAGATCCCGTGCTTAGGAAAGCCGGTGATTAATATTTATTAGGAATGAAAGGATGTAAAAATGCCGGATACATTAAAGGATGCAGTGATCCACATGAGGGAAGAAGAGGCCATGGAAATTGCTGTAAAATTGCTGGACAAAGGAACGGATCCTCTTAAGATCCTGAACGTCTGCACAGAGGCCATGGAGGAAGTGGGAAAAAAATTCGAAGCCGGTATTTATTTTCTGCCGGAATTGATGATGGCTGGTGAGATGCTCAAACAGATCTCTGAAAAAGTCAAACCCATGATCAAAAATCCCCAGGACCGGAAAAAATCCGGCAAGGTTCTCATCGGCACGGTTCTGGGCGATATCCATGATATCGGCAAGGATATCGTGGGCTTTCTCCTGGATGTGAACGGGTTTGAAGTCCGGGACATCGGGATTGATGTGGCGCCTTCCGCCTTTGTGGAAGAAATCAGGGTGTTTAAACCGGATGTGGTGGGCCTGAGCGGTCTTCTGACCCTGGCCTATGATTCCATGAAAGATACGGTTCAGGCTATCACGGACGCAGGTTTGCGAAAGGATGTCAAAATCATTATCGGCGGCGGCCAGATGACTGACAAGATCAAGGCATATGCCGGAGCTGATGCCTGTGCAAAGGATGCCATGGATGGAATTAACATTATAAAAGAATGGATTGGAAAGGTGTAAAAAATGAAAGAGCGATGGATCCATGTGTCTGAGGCTGCGGCACAGAACCAGGAAAAACAGTTTGAAGCCTGGCTTTGTCCCTCAAGCATTTCTTTTACAACCCCTGAGGCCAAAGCCTGTTATCAGGAGCGGGTCACCCTGTACCGGGATGCGATCCGGATGGACAAAATGCCGGGGCGGATTCCGGTCTGTCCTTCGGCCGGGAGTTTTCCCATCCAGTATGCAGGGATCTCCTGGTATGAGGCCATGCATGATTATAAAAAGCTGGCCCTGGCCTGGCAGAAATATCATGACGATTTTGATCCGGACGGGTATCATGCGCCCCGTACCATCCCGCCGGGAAAGGCACTCTCGATCCTTGATTTCAAGCTTTACCGCTGGGCCGGGGGCGGGTTGAGACATGACCAGGAATACCAGTTTGTGGAAAAAGAATATATGAGTGACAAAGAATACCAGGATCTCATTGATGACCCCACCGGTTTTTTCCTGAATACCTATTTCCCCAGGATTTTCGGAGAACTCGGGCCTTTGCAGAAAATGCCCATGATGCCGCCCATTCATGAAATCCCGGTTATTCCTTCCGGTCTGATGCCCTTTGGCCTCACTGAAGTCAAAAATGCATTTATGAAACTGAGTGAGGCCGGGGATGAGGTCCATCAATGGCTGGCTGAGGTCAACCAGGTAGCGGCAGCGGTCATGGGCAGGGGGTGTCCTGCCTTTGCCGCAGGGTTTACCAAGGCCCCCTTTGATGTGATCGGTGACAGCCTGAGGGGGACAAGGGGGGTTCTCATGGATATGTTCCGTCATCCTGATGAATTGCGGGAAGCCTGTGAACGGATCTTGCCGTTCATGGTAAAATTCGGCACAGCTGCCTGCCGGGCTGCCGGGCACATCATGCCCTTCATCCCCCTGCACAAGGGTGCGGATACCTTCATGTCCGAAGACCAGTTCAGAAGTTTTTACTGGCCGACCCTGCGAAAGCTCATTATCGGTCTTGTCAATGAGGGAATGGTGCCCCAGTTGTTTGTGGAAGGGTCATACAACAGGCGTCTGGAGATCATTGACGATATTCCCAAAGGCAAGGTGGTCTGGTGGTTTGATGCCACTGACATGGACCGGGCCAAAAAAACCGTGGGCCGGACCAATTGCATTGCCGGCAATGTTCCCCTGGATATCCTGTGCACCGGCACTCCCGATGATGTAAAGGATTGCTGCAAGACCCTGATCGATACGGCAGGCCGGGACGGCGGGTTCATCATGACTACCGGGGCCGGCATTCAGGGATCAAAGCCTGAAAATGTAAAGGCCATGATCGAATTTTCCAAAAAATATGGGATATATCGTTAAGTTCAGCAACGGCCGGTTCATGAGGCGCATTGACTGACCGGCCGCGATTTTTTTAAAAAGTTTTGAAACAGGATAAAACATGATGGAAACAAAATTGTCAAATGGCTCAAAAACAGTTGTGATCGGCAACAACCGGCCCACTGTGATGATCGGTGAACGGATAAATCCCACAGGAAAAAAGAAGCTGGCGGCAGCTCTGAGGGAAGGCCGGATGGACATGGTCCGGCAGGAAGCCCTGGCTCAGGTAGCCTTTGGTGCCGGAATCCTGGATGTGAACGTTGTCACGGAAGGGGTGGATGAAATCGATATCCTGCCCCGGGCCATTAAGGCCATCCTGGAAGTGGCGGATATTCCCCTGTGCATTGATATCAACAACCCCAAAGCCCTGGCCAGGGCCCTGGCGGTTTATCCGGGCAAAGCCCTGGTCAATTCCGTTTCCGGAGAAAAAAAATCCCTGGAAGAGATACTGCCCCTGGTCCGGGACTACAAGGCAGCGGTCATCGGCCTTACCCTGGATGACAACGGAATCCCCAAAACTGCGGAAAAACGTCTTGAGATCGCCCGAACCATTGTCGGGCAGGCAGAGTCCCTCGGCATCCCCAGGGAGGATATCATTATCGATCCCCTGGCGCTTGCCCTTGGAAGCGACCATATGGCGGCCGGGATCACACTTCAGGCCATCCGGATGATCCATGATGAACTGGGTCTGAACCAGACCCTGGGAGCCAGCAATATATCATTCGGGCTGCCGGACCGGATGGCGGTCAACAAAGCCTTTCTGCCCCTTGCAATTTGTGCCGGGGTGACCTGCCCCACGGTAGACCCGGCCAAGGTCGGGTCCACTGTATTTGCAACCGATCTCATCCTGGGCCGGGACCGGTTTTCAATGAATTATATCAAGGATTACCGCAGACGGGAAAAGAATAAACCTCAGATGTGAAATATTATTGACAATTGATTTAATACTGCCTGAAATATAGCCGGTAAGTCCAATTTATTAGACATATTGGTTGATATATGAGTTGAACAAAATCGGATTTCTGCGGACCATGTCATCGAACCATTCCCTTGTTCAGGGCTGTGGTGGATTTGATGATTTTTCTGGTTTTGTTCAGGAGATCGTCTTTATCCGATTTTGTAAACTCCTTTAATATAATGTCAATGGCCTTGTCTTTTTCATCTTCAATCAGTTTCAGGGTATTTTTCCCTTTATCCGTAATGGCCAGGAGGGTTACACGCTCATCCCCGGGGTCGGGTTTCCGGATAATGAAATTCTGTTTTTCAAGCCGTTTGGCCAGCCCAGTCATATTGGCCCCGGGCACCAGCATGATTTTGCCCACAGTGCTGATTTTATTCTGGCCTTTGTCTGACGATTCAAGAACCCTTAGGATATTGTACTGTGGAAAGGATAACCCATATTTTTTGAAAATGATGGAGTGGGTTCTTTTAAAATTTTCCGCTGCCCGAACAATTGCCATCATGACTTTTTCATCAAAGGTGAGATCGCTTTGATAATTTGTTTTTTCCACTCTTTTTTTCTCCTTTGAACAGTTTGCCGTCACAATAATGGTGATCTGTTTCAATTGCAATAGTTTAAGCATGGAATTGAAAGATAGTCAACTTATTGATTATTTATTTATTGACTATCGGCTTATCACCTGATATTTGTTTTATACCATCTGATGGCATTGCCACATTATAAAAAATGATTGTCATGCCTTTGGAGGTCATCCTTAAACAGAACCTGGAGGGTATAAAATGAAGGATTCTCAAACCGGTATTTTCAAAACAACGACCTGGTCGCCCGGTCCCGGATGTCATGGGGGCTGCGGCGTTCTTGCCCATATCAAGGACGGAAAACTGGTAAAAATCGAAGGGGACCCGGACCACCCCATGAATCATGGGCGCCTCTGTGCCAGGGCCCTGGCCATGACCCAGTACATTGATCACCCGGACCGGCTCCGGTATCCGGTCAAACGGGCCGGCAAGCGGGGGGAAGGCAAATGGGAACAAATCAGTTGGGAAGAAGCCCTGGATCTCATTGAAACAAAAATGAAGAAAATCCGGGATGAACATGGCCCCGAGAGCATGGTCTTCAATGTGGGCACGGGCCGGGATATTTATGCCTGGATCAGCCTCCTGGCCTATGCTTACGGCAGCCCCAACATCATGTTCGGCCTCACGGGCCAGGCCTGTTACGGGCCCCGGCTGGCCGCCGTTATCACGGTCCAGGGCGATTTTGCCGTTTTTGATGCAGCCCAGTGGTTTCCGGAAAGATTCGACCATCCAGGGTATAAGGTTCCGGAATGCATGATCATCTGGGGGTATAATATTCACGCCACCTGCCCGGACAATCTCTTTGGCCACTGGATCATCGATCTTATGAAAAAAGGGACCAAAATCATCTGCATTGATCCCCGGCTCTCCTGGTTCGCCTCCCGGTCCAA
>MGTJ01000131.1 GCA_001799395.1 Desulfobacterales bacterium RIFOXYA12_FULL_46_15
TTCCTGGGTGAAAAAGCGCTTGTCACTATTGAAAATCACCATAATTTTGCCTGGAAGGAAAAGATCGGGCTCCAGGACGTGATCGTTCACAGGAAAGGAGCTACTCCGGCAGGCAAAGGTGTATTGGGGATCATTCCCGGGTCCATGGCAGATCCGGGGTTTATTATAAGGGGGCTTGGAAATGAAGATTCTTTAAGCTCTGCCGCCCATGGCGCAGGACGCCGGATGAGCCGGAATGATGCCTTAAAACAGTTTGATTTTAAAAATCTTCAGGATATAATGCAAAAAAAGCAGATCACATTAATTTCTGCCGGGCCGGACGAAATCCCCATGGCATACAAAAACATTGAAGATGTCATGGATCAACAAAAGGGTCTTGTTGAAATTGTGGCCCGGTTTGAACCCAAGCTTGTAAAAATGGCGCCGCCAGGCAGAAAAAAGTCAGGAAGAAGGAGATAGGGAATTTTTAATTAACTCTTGCCAAGGAGGAAAAAATGGGAAAATTACTCAGGATTAACACCAGAGAAAAAACCTTTGGTTTTGAAGAAATGCCAAAAGCCTATGCAGGTCTCGGAGGCCGGGCACTTACATCCAAGATGATCCTGGATGAAGTGCCTGCAACCTGTCATGCACTTGGAAAAGCAAATAAACTCATCTTTGCGCCCGGAATTCTGGCCGGTTCTCCGGCAGCCGACTCAGGACGGCTGTCTGCCGGGGCCAAATCCCCCCTGACCGGCGGCATCAAAGAGAGCAATGCAGGCGGTCTTGTGTCCCAGAAACTGGCAAAGCTCGGCATCGCTGCCCTTGTGCTGGAAGACAAACCAGAGGATAATGCATACAGCATCATCGTCATCAACAAGGACGGAGTCAAAATCCTTCCGGCCGGTGACCTGGCCGGGAAAGGCAATTATGACGTCATGGAAAGCCTGTGGAAAACCTATGGAAAATCCGTGGGGGTACTCAGCATTGGACAGGCAGGGGAACAATGCCTGAAAGGCGCCAGTATAAACCAGGCGGACATGAACGGAAGACCGGGCCGTGCGCACGGCAGAGGTGGTTTGGGTGCCGTCATGGGAGCCAAAAAAATCAAAGCCGTTGTAGTGGATGATAAAGGTGCGCCGCGCATGGAGATGAAAAACCCGGACGCTTTTAAGGCTGCCAATAAAAAATGGGTGGACATGCTGCAAAAGCACCCTGTTACAGGCCAGGGCCTCCCTGCTCTTGGAACCGCGGTTCTTGTCAATGTCATCAATGAAGCCGGTGCCTTTCCCACAAAGAATTTCAGAACCGGCCGGTTTGAGCATGCCCAGGATATCAGCGGTGAAAAAATGGCTGAACTCATCCAGACAAGAGGAGGCATTACAACAGAACCCTGTCATCCGGGGTGCGTCATCAAATGCTCCAATGTTTACCACGATAAAGACGGTAAATATCTCACCTCAGGTTTTGAATATGAGACCATCTGGGCCTTTGGCGGTCATACCACCATCAAAGAACTGGATGATATTGCCATGCTGGACCGGCTTTGCGATGATTTCGGCCTTGATACCATTGAAATGGGGGTCGCCATCGGCATCGCCATGGAAGGCGGGATGATCCCCTGGGGAGACGGAAAAGCCGCAATCAAACTTTTGTCAAAAATCGGCAAATATGCTCCTGAAGGAAAAATCATAGGCAATGGCGCCGCCTTTACCGGTGATGCCCTTGGGGTAGACCGTGTTCCGGTCTGCAAGAACCAGGCTTTTCCGGCCTATGATCCAAGATCCTGCAAAGGGGTCGGCGTTACCTATGCCACAACCCCCATGGGTGCGGACCATACGGCAGGATACGGGGTTACGGCCAATATCCTGGGGGTCGGCGGCACCATCGACCCGCATAAAAAAGCCGGGAATATTGAATTGTCCCAGGGACTCCAGATTGCTACAGCCGCCATTGATGCCGCAGGATTATGTCTTTTTGTCGCCTTTGCCGTTCTGGACAATCCGGACGGGCTTCCCGTCATAGTGGACATGATTAATGCCCAGTACGGCCTGTCCCTGACACCGGATGATGTCATGGCCCTTGGAAAATCCATCCTGAACAATGAAAAGGAATTTAATAAGAAAGCCGGATTTACCGAATTTGACGACCAGCTTCCGGAAATGTTCCTTGAAAGCTTTCCTCCCCATAATACAAAATGGGATTTTTCAATTAAAGAGCTTTCAAAAGTATTGTCCTTCTAGTTCATAAGCTTTATACCTTTCATCACAGGGGCGGAATTTTCTGCCCCTGCTTTTATTTGAATGGATTTATCCCTGTTCTTCTGTTATAAAAAATCTGTTTGTCCATGACTTGAGAAATGCCTTAAGACAGGCGTTAAACAACATTGGTATTAATTTTGGAATCATAAACAGCATGAAAATATATCCTTATCCTTCAATCCATGCGGAACAAAGGGTCAAAGAAACCCTGGAGCGCGGTTTGGGCTTTACAAAACAGGACCAGGAAGCTGTCGAAGCCTATCTTGAAGATGTAAAAAAAAGAGGCGATGAAGCCCTTGTTGAATACACAAACCGGTTTGATTCAGACAAAGTGACCATAGACACCATCCAGGTCACTCCTGAAGAATTTGATATTGCATTAAAATCCGTGGATGCAGCATTCTTAAAAGCCCTTGACCGTTCTGCATCCCAGCTTGAACAATTTCATTTAAGACAAAAAGAAAATTCCTGGATCGATACACCCAGAAAGGGTGTCGTGGTAGGCCGCCTTGTAAAACCCGTCAGCGCAGCAGGGATATACGCGCCCGGTGCAAAGGGCGGGAAAACACCCCTGGTTTCCTCTGTCCTTATGGGCGGCATTCCGGCAAAAGTGGCAGGTGTCCCTTCCATCCATCTTATGACCCCGCCCATGGAAAACGGCAGCATCAACCCCCATATCCTTGCGGCAGCCCACAGAACCGGAATCACTTCGGTTTTCAAGGCAGGCTCTGCCTGGGCCATTGCCGCCCTTGCCTATGGAACAAAAACCGTTCCCAAAGTCGATGTGATCGTGGGGCCGGGCAATATCTATGTTACCCTGGCTAAAAAACTCGTGTCCGGAACCGTGGGGATTGATATGATTGCAGGCCCCAGCGAAATACTCATCATTGCCGATAAAGATGCCAACCCTGATTTTCTGGCAGCAGATCTTCTTTCCCAGGCCGAGCACGATGCCATGGCGTCCGCTATCCTGGTGACCGACTCTCAATGCCTTGCCGAGAACACGGTGGCTGCCCTATCCAGGCAGATTGAAAATCTTTCCAGAAAAGAGATTGCAAAAAAATCCATTGACCGGTTTGGTGCCGTCCTGGTGGTTCCGGATATTGAAACCGGGATCGAACTTTCCAACCGGCTGGCACCGGAACATCTTGAACTCATTGTGAAAGATCCCTTTGATTATATCGACCAGGTTCAAAATGCAGGCGCCCTGTTCCTGGGTCCCTATACTCCCGAACCCATGGGAGACTATATCGCAGGTCCCAACCACGTCCTGCCGACAGCCGGAACCGCCCGGTTTTCTTCGGCATTAAGTGTTGAGAATTTTATAAAAAAAACCAGCCTTATTCATTATTCCAGGGAGGCTTTTCAAAAAGAAGCCGATGATGTGATCCGGCTTGCAGAAACCGAAGGCCTTTATGCCCATGCAAACTCGGTCAGGATCAGGAAATAGGCTCGTATTGAAGCCGCTCCAATGATTCTTTCAGCATCGACATGGTAAACGGCTTGGCCAGCGCCAGGGAAAACCCGTATTCCCGGCAGGATTCCATGATCGTATCAGTTGAATATCCACTGGCGACAATGGCTTTTAATTCAGGATTGAGTTTTAGTAATTTGCCCACAGCCTCGGCACCGCCCATACCCTGTTTGATCTCCAGGTCAAGGATGGCGATGCCGATTTTATCACCAGCCTTCAGATGCTCTCCATAAACTTGAACGGCCTGCTCCCCATCCTTTGTAAGGACAGCTTCAAAGCCAAGTTTGGACAAAATCTTTGCGCAGATATCCCGGATCATGTCGTCGTCATCCATTACAAGAATTTTTGTGCAGGGTTTGGTCTCTGATTTCATTTTTACGGGCTCTTTCCCGGAAATCCTCCTGGAACCCGGCTGTATCCCTCTTTTCTGAAAAACCGGGAGAATGATATCCACCCGTGTTCCCTGTTTTGGTGCAGATGTAATCCGTATCTCACCCTTGTGGCTCTTGATGATGGAATAGGCAATGGACATCCCGAGACCGATGCCCTTATCTTTCCCAAGAGGTTTGGTTGAATAATAGGGTTCAAATATTTTTTCCAGGTTCTGTTTTTCTATGCCTATTCCTCTATCCATGACAGATATCACAATATGGTCTTTCCGGGCCGGATGGGAATCAAACGCAACAGACACTTTCCCCTGGCATTCCATTGCTTCGTGGGCGTTCACAACAATATTTTCAATAGCTTCTTTAAGCTGGAGGGGATCTGCTTCCATTGTCTCCGGGATATTGCCGATATCAAGCTGATATTTAATATTGCGCTTCTCAGCAATGGTTTTCAGGGTTTTCCTGATGAATTTTATACTGTTCACCTTATCTTTAAGAAGAATCCCCCCTTTTGAAAACACGATAAATTTTGATGCCAGTTCCTTTGCCTGCATGATAGAGGTTTCCGCAGCAGCCAGGAGATGCCCCAATTCCGGGTCTTTGATCAGAAGCTGGGCCAGGTTGATATTTCCAAGGGTTATGGACAAGGTATTGTTAAAATCATGAGCAATCCCCCCTGCCAGGGTTCCTATGGCTTCAAGTTTTTCAGCCTGAATCAGCTTTTCCTGGGCTCTTTTCAGCAAAGCTTCGTCTCTTTTTCTTTCAATGGTCAATGCGATCTGGTCAGATACAAAACTCAAGACTTCAACATCTGAATCATTAAACTGTTCCGGGTTGGTATAGCTTTGTACCGCCATTACCCCCATCACCTCCCCTTTGATCAGCAGGGGAACGCCCAGCCAGATTTTGGGCAAAGGACCCTGTACCCTTTTCTCCTGATTGATGTGTATCAAATCCTTTTCTTTTAAAAACAAGGGTTTTTTGCCCAGGATAACATCCCCGGTCAGGGACCGGTTCTGCGTAAAATTTTCAATCCACTCCACTTCGGCTTTATCTTTTTCATCCACTTTGTAAACAAAACGGATTGCATTTTCCTTTTGATAATAAACGGCAATATAAAAATTGGTCATATCAATCAGGTTTGAAAGTATCCTGTGAATTGAGCCATAGAGTTCCTGGAGAGAGGATGTAGTGGTAAAGGAATTGGCGATTTCAAAAATAGTCTTATTTATGAGCCCTGTGCGTAAGGATTTATAAACCTTATCTTCAAGGCTTTTTACATAGGCTTCCAATTCTTCATAACTCGGTTTTTTGCTCATATTGATCTGCCGGACATCAGGTTGAATTAATGTATCGCCTATCTTATTCGCTTTAGGCACTGTTTTCAAGTTCTTATTCCAATTTGAATTCAGGTTGACATTATGATAAGGTAAAAAAAATGTCAAAAAAAAAGGAAGATACCCATGAAGAAAACGATTAAAATCATATTGTTGGGGCTGTTTCTGATGACAGCCATTGCTGTCGGATGGACTACCTATCAGTTTAATACGTACAGGCCCAGGGTGATTGAAAAAGCCGTAAACCCGGAAAACCTGGGCTATTTTAAGGGCATCTATACGGATTGCCGGAAAAGCTTTCTTGATGAAGCCCTGAAACAAAAAGACCTGTATGAGGGGGTTGAGATAAAGAATCTTGTAATTGAAAGCAATATTGATCCGGATTTAAGTATAGACTATTGCTATATCCCGGCTCAAACCTCATTTAAGCGCCTGTTTATCCTGACGTCGGCCGTGCACGGGGTCGAAGGCTATGCCGGCAGTGCAGTCCAGCAGATGTTTTTAAGGGAACTTGTAAAAGAAATAAACCTGGATGAAATGGGGCTTCTCATCATCCATGCGGTTAATCCTTTTGGTTTCAAAAATAACCGGCGGGTGACGGAAAATAATGTGGACTTGAACCGGAACTGTTCAACCAAAGCAAATCTATATCTGTCTGAAAACAAAGGATATGATGAGCTGAATTCATTTTTGAATCAAAGGCAGAGGGTCAGCTTTACAAGTTTTGGTAATTTTTTCTTTCCGGTAAATGCCATACAGAAAATTCTCAAATATTCCATGGGGACCTTAAGACAGGCTGTTTTGCAAGGCCAGTACCGGCATGGAAAAGGGGTCTACTATGGAGGGCCAGACCTTGAGCCTTCCATAAAAGCCGTGACCCCCTTGATTCAACAGATTGCAGAAAATTATAAACTGGTGTTTAGTATTGATCTGCATACGGGTTATGGCGAGAATGGAACCTTGCATTTATTCCCGAGCCCGTTAAAAGACCAGAAGAAAAAAGAAAAAATTGAGACTATTTTTTCAGGCCAACGAATCGACTGGGGCGACAGTGAGGATTTTTATACAGTAACCGGGGATTTTACATCCTATCTTGAACAGATACTTCCTGAAAAATATTATCTGACCATGACCTTTGAGTTCGGAACCCTGGACACTGAGACCACCATGGGGTCCATCAAGGCCCTGCACAATGTTATGATGGAAAATCAGGGTGTTCATTACGGTTATAAAACCAGGAAAGATGAAAGACTGGTAAAATCAAGATTTCTTGAAAGCTATTACCCTTCATCCGATGCCTGGCGCTCCAAGGTAATTGAAGATTCCCGGCAGACCCTTTCACAAGTGCTGAAAAAATATACCGAAATTAATGCAGAGGATGAACCCTGATTGAAAAAGACAGTGGTCACGGACCGGATTATCTATGTGGAGCCTGATTCCATGGCCAATTTTTCATCCTGCGCCGGGATCATCATCCGGTCAAAGGGAAAAGTTTTTATTGATATGAACCTGGGCCCTGAAGAAACCCCGAAGCTTCTTATGCAGGAAAACCCGGATGCTGCCGTTATCACTCATTTTCACCTGGATCATTCCGTATGGACACGGTATGTGGCTGATTATTCCAAGGCCCTTGTCCTGATCCCGGAAAAGGAAGAACCCTGCCTGACCTCCCTTGATTTTGTCATTGCCCACACTGCCGGGCCCTTCGGCATGGCTGAAAAATGGAAAGACTTTGTGGTGAACCATCTTTTCTACAGACCGCTCACGGTCTATGACTGTTATTCCGAGAAAACCTCATTTCACCATCTGGTTCCCGAAATGGTGGTTCTGGATACCCCCGGACATTCCCCTTCCCACACCTCTTTTTATTTTCCAGACGAAAAAATTCTTTTTTCCGGCGATGTGGGACTGGACCGGTTCGGCCCCTGGTATGGCTGGGCAGACTGTAACATAAAAACAATAGTCGAATCTCTTTTAAGACTGGACGGCCTTCAGGTTGAACTTATCCTGACCAGCCACGGCGGGATGATTAAAAATAAGATCCGCAATGCATTTTTAAAAAGTATCCGGCATATCCTGGAAAGGGAAGAAAAGATTATCCGGAAGCTTGATAAGGGGATGACGAAACAAGATATCATCGCGCAGGGAATCTTTTATCCACATACGCAAAAGATCCGGGAACCCATGAGATCTTTTGTGACCATGTGGGATACAGCCATGTTCAATCATCATGAAGCCCTGATCAAGGAAGGCGGCCTGGTAAAATTCTTCCCTGAAATCAAGGGAATGATTTAAAAAGCTCGTCGCAATTTTAAACATCCTCTATTTGTCTGTAACTATTAACCTTTTCAACCTATCCAGCCCCATTCAATCAAAACGCTTGTTTAATAATCAATCATATTCACCCTATTAATGACTCCAAATTAAAATAACAATTTGATATTACAGCCTTTTCTTTCCTGGCACCCCTTTTGCTAAAACCGGCATGAGTTTTAAAAAAACCTTGTAACCCTAATAACAACGGAGTCATTATGTCCTGGTACGTTTATTTACCAATTGCACATCAGAGCCTGTCACTTCCGCTGGTCATCGGACTTGGATTTATCGTGGGATTACTTTCCGGTCTGTTCGGTGTGGGCGGAGGCTTTCTCTTAACCCCTTTGCTTATCATGTTCGGCATTCCGCCGACGGTTGCGGCAGCATCGGATTCCAACCAGATTGTGGCAGCATCGGCATCCGGGTCCTATGCCCACTACCGCATGGGAAATGTAGATTTTAAAATGGGACTCTATCTGCTGGTGGGCGGTATTATCGGCGGCACCGGCGGGGTTCAGATCATTAAGATTTTAAGGCAGATGGGGAATGCGGATTTTCTGATCAAGATCACCTATGTCCTGATGTTGGGTTTTGTAGGAGGGTATATGCTGTATGAAAGCATTCAGACCATGCGAAAATCCAAACTTTCCCAGACGGTAACCGCATCTGCCGGGGACAGCGTTTATAGCAGGCTGGTTAAGAAACTGCCCTATCAGACCCGGTTCGAGAAATCAGGGATTGTACTGTCGCCGCTGGTCCCCCTGTTCCTGGGTACCCTGGTCGGTGTCCTTTCCGCTATCATGGGTGTCGGGGGCGGTTTCATCATGGTCCCGGTTATGGTCTACCTGCTCAGAATGCCCATGCATGTAGTGGTTGGAACCAGTCTGTTCCAGGTTCTTTTCACCTGTATTAATGTTACCGTCATGCAGGCCTATACCAATCGTACCGTAGATTTCATCCTGGCCCTGCTGCTCCTGGTCGGATCCACCCTGGGGGCCCAGATCGGCGCTCGTCTGAGCACAAGGCTCAAAGATGATCAGATCAAGATATATCTTGCCGTAATTGTTCTGCTGGTAATGGTAAAGATGCTTTTCGGACTTATCATTCCCCCCCATTCCCTTTTATCTTATCACGGAGGTCATTGATACCATGCAACAAAGACTATTGAACCAATGGCTGCTGTGCTGTACAGCAATCCTCTGCCTGTTCGCTGCAACAGCAGACAAAAAGAGTTATGCGGCAACACCTGACGGGCTCACCGTTTCCCCTGAGATCCTGGCTATTGACGGGTTTTTCTCAGGCAGCATGCTTAAGGTGTCCGGAACAATCGAATTAACTGAAGACGTTATCATTGAGGTAATTGGAAAGGATACGGGTAATTCCTTTGATCTCAAGGGCCGGATTGGTCCTTTCTGGATGACAAAGGGAAATATCCATATTGAAAACATTCCTGAACTATATCTTCTGATGTTGCCGGAAGGACAGAGCCAGGATAAAAAATACGGGATTCCGGATATCGGCATTGATCATCTGAAAAAAAG
>MGTJ01000132.1 GCA_001799395.1 Desulfobacterales bacterium RIFOXYA12_FULL_46_15
CTTAAAAAAGACCAGATGCCCGAGGTGGTGATAAACCAGCTTTATAAACACACGAATCTTCAGACTAGTTTTGGAATCATTTTTCTTGCCGTGGTCAATAACAGACCCCAGCTTCTGACATTAAAAGAGATCCTGAATCATTTTATCAGCCATCGCAGAACCGTCATTGTCCGCCGGACCCGGTTTGATTTGAAAAAGGCTGAAGAAAAGGCCCATATCCTGGAAGGATTAAAAATAGCTCTGGACCACCTGGATGAGGTGGTCGCCCTGATCCGGGCAGCGCATTCTCCTGAAGAGGCTAAAAACGGTCTGATATCAGCCTTTACACTGACGGCGATCCAGGCCCAGGCCATACTGGACATGAGATTGCAGAGGCTGACCGGGCTTGAAAGGGAAAGAATTGTCAGTGAATATGAAGCTCTTCTAAAGGATATTGAATGGTTTAAAAAGATACTTTCCAGCGATGAAGTGGTTCGGGGATTAATCAAAGATGAGCTGAAAGAACTGGATGAGGAATTTGGTGATGAAAGACGGACCCAGATTGTTGAAAGCTCTGCCGAGATCAGCATCGAAGATCTTATTACAGAAGAAGACATGGTTGTGACAGTCAGCAGAAGCGGGTATATCAAGAGAAATCCTGTTACCCTCTATGCCAGCCAGCACCGGGGCGGAAAAGGGAAAACCGCCATGGGAACGAAAACCGATGATTTTGTGGAACATCTTTTTGTTGCCTCCACCCATGCCACCTTCCTTTTCATTACCAATTTCGGTAAGGTTTACCAGTCAAAGGTATATGAGCTGCCAATGGCAGGTCGTTCAAGTCTTGGGAAAGCTATTGTGAATCTCTTAAATTTTGATGAAGGTGAGAAGCTCGCAACCGTCCTGACCGTTGACAAATTTATTGAAAATAAATATGTAGTCATGGCCACAAAACTGGGGAGGGTTAAAAAAACCGATTTGATGGACTATTCCAGACCCAGAGCCGGTGGTTTAATCGGAGTCAAACTGGCTGAAGGGGATGAATTGATTGCTGCAAGGATAACGGATGGGAATATGGATGTTTTCCTAGGCTCTGACGGCGGCAAGGTGATCCGGTTCCATGAGAATGATGTCCGTGATACGGCCCGGGGATCCCTGGGTGTCAGGGGAATGAGAATTGACCCGGGTGCAAAGGTTGTCGGAATGGAGGTTCTCGGGTCTGAAGATACTCTTCTGACGGTAACGGAAAACGGATTTGGAAAGCGTTCTCATATAGAGGAATACAAAGCCCAGACCCGCGGCGGCAAAGGCGTATTTTCCATTAAGACATCCAAGCGAAATGGTAAAATGGTTTCCCTTTTGTTAGTGGATGACAATGATGAACTCATGATGGTGACGGATAAAGGAAAATTGATTCGAACCTCCATCAAGGGAATCAATGTCATCAGCAGAAATACCCATGGTGTAAAACTTATAAATCTGTCACCGGAGGAGGCTCTGATCGGCATTGCAAGGCTTCCTGAAGATGAGAAAGCAGACGAGGACATCCTGGATCCGGAAAATTTCCCGGAAGATGAGGAGAGTATTGACACGACCGACGATACCGAATCATAAAGGTGAAGGACACAGGAAAAGGCTTCGGGACAGATTCCTGAAAAGCGGTCTTACTGGGTTTCAGGATTATGAAGTGATAGAGCTGCTGCTTTCCCTGAATACTCCTCGAAAAGACTGCAAAGAGAGCGCAAAACTGCTGCTGGAACGGTTTAAAACTTTTCCGGCAGTTCTGGAGGCAAGTCATGAATCGCTCTGTGAGATTGAAGGCATCGGACCGGCCAACAGCCTTGGTATAAAGCTCATCAAGGAAGTAGCTGACCGGTATCTGGAGACAAGAATCATTTCGCGGGATGTGGTTCAAAACCAGAGAGATCTCCTGGAATATTTGAACCAGACCATCGGGCACAAAACAAAGGAAGTGTTTGTCGGGATTTTTTTAGATGCCAAAAACCGGGTGCTGGCATCTAAAATTCTTTTTACCGGGACCTTGACAACTAGCTCCGTATATCCGAGGGAAGTGATCATTCATGCGCTGCAACATAACGCGGCTGCAATGATTGTTTCTCACAACCATCCTTCCGGAGACGCAACACCCTCAAAAAGTGATTTGGAAATCACAAAGAAATTGTTTTTCACATTAAAATATGTTGGAATCATTTTACACGAGCATATGATCATCAGCAGCGAAGGCTTTTTCAGTTTTGCAGCCCAGGGCCTGATATCACAATTTAACAAAGAATTTGAAGATGGCAGATGAACAGCAAAGATGAAATAAAAGAGTGCTTTGGGAATCTTGAGAAAGTATTCCCCATGACGGATCAGGGATTGCGGCAGACCCCGGATGAATGCTTTTATTATTGTTCCGTCAAGACAAAATGTCTTCAGAAAGCCTTGGCCGGTAAAGACGGCGTCAAGGTGGAAGAAGAGCTGATTGATAGAGGCGCAAGTGCCGGTATCATTCGCTTTTTTGAGCGGTGGTCCCGTAAAAAACAGGTTCACAGGAAATCAAAACAAAATTTTGGAGGAACCGATGAAATCAGTTAAAGATATCAATGTGACGTCAAAAAGAGTTTTTGTAAGGGTGGACTATAATGTACCCCTCGATGATCAGCTCAATATCACTGATGACAACAGGATAATGCAAACTCTCCATCTGATCGGATACCTGATAAACAACAGGTCGAAAATCATTCTGGCCTCTCACCTGGGAAGACCCAAAGGCAAACGGGATATGAAATACAGCCTTGCCCCGGTTTCAAAACGGTTGTCTGAATTGCTGAAAAAGGAAATTGTCTTGGCAGAGGATTGTATCGGGGATACTGTCACAGGACTTGTCAACAGGATGAAAGAAGGTGAGATTCTGCTGCTTGAGAATTTAAGATTCCATATGGAAGAAGAAAAAAATAATGACGCATTTGCAAAGGATCTGGCCTGTCTCTGCGATGTCTATATTAATGAAGCCTTTGCCGTTTCACACCGGGATCAGGCATCTGTGACAGGGATTCCTAAATTTGCAGCAGAATCCTGTGCAGGCTTTCTGCTTGAAAAAGAAGTAAAATCCTATTATGATTCTGTTGAAAATCCCAAAAGACCCCTTGTTGCGGTGATTGGCGGCTCAAAGGTCTCTTCCAAGCTGGCTGCGCTGGAAAATATGATCAGATTTGTAGATAAACTTATCATCGGCGGGGCTATGGCCAACACATTTTTAAAAAGCCAGGGTATTGATACCAAAGGATCAATGATAGAAGAAGACCTTTTGGAAACGGCCCGGGACATTATTCAAAAGGCATCGGAAAAAGGAGTGAGCCTTCTTTTGCCAAACGATCTGATTTGCGCGGAAAAATTTGATAAGGATTCAAAATCAAAGGAAGTTCTGACCCATGAGATCCCGGACAACTGGATGGCACTGGATATTGGTTCAAAAACCGCTCTGCGATATGCAAAAGCTGTTGAAGATGCCGGAACCATTGTCTGGAACGGACCCATGGGAGTTTTTGAAATGGATCGGTTCATGTCCGGGACAAAGGCCATTGCTGATGCCATTGCTTCCTCAAAGGCTTTTTCAGTGGTCGGCGGAGGCGATACCGGTCTTGCAGCAAAGAAATGCCATATCGAGGATAAGGTCAGCTATATTTCAACCGGAGGCGGGGCATTCCTGCATATGATGGAAGGAAAGATACTGCCAGGGGTTGCTGCCTTAAATTAAATGCTTAAAAAGGGGAAAAAGTGATATCCTGCAAACACAGGGATTATTTAAGCCGTGAGGAAAAGCTTCGAAGGTCCTATTATGAGGTGCTCCGTGATGAGTTGGACCAGTTTGCCCTGGAATATTCCCTGGTGGAATCCTATAACAATTTTTTAAAGGTACGGAATCCCTATCCCTTTGTGGAATTGCGGGAACTCAAACCCAGGGCAAGGATTCCGACTGTTGAGTCTGATGCTCAGAATTCATTTTTGATTATTTTTACTGAAGATCTTATTGAAAAAAAACATAAAAAATATATCCGTTATTTTGATGCCAATAAGACAACAAAGAATAATTTATTAAGACATAAATCTTTCCCTGATGTGGAAAATTTTAACCGGGATATGAAATTTTTTGAGACCCGTGATTTTTTTTCATTGTTAAGATCCCTATTACCCATTGATTATGCCTTGCTGATCCAGAAAAGGCATAATACCATGGCAAGATATGCCTTGACCCATTTTCATGTAAGAATTGACTGGCCGATTACAGAAGCGGCAGAAGATCTTGCCCGTGATTTAAGATATATTTCAAAGGATCTGTATGAAAAAGGGGATGAGTATGCTGAGGATTTTCAAAAGAAATTTTTTGAATATTACGGGATTCCAGTCCTGGCCGGTGGAAGAAGAACGGCAGCCATTGTCGCCGCCCGGTATTTCAGCAGCTTTCCCGGAATCGCAACCATATATGTGTCATCCAGCGAATCAAGAGCTCTTTTAAGGATCGACGAAAGAGGAATATCAAAATCCGTCCTTGTCAGACTTGAGGAAAATGATATTAAAAAACTGGTGGATATTGCCGGGATGAATTTAAACAATTTTTCAAAAAATTATGTCATTGCCCGCCAAAGAAAGAATTATATCTGTATTTTTAACGTCAAATATGATCATACCCTTCATGCCCTGCCTTCAGAAGGGGGCAGGCTGAGGGAATTAAAACCGGATACCAACTGGTTGACGGTATCAGAAGAGCAGATTCTGCCCAGGCCCTCTGTCATCAACCATCCTCCCATTCCATTTAAGATGGTGTATTCCTAGGTTTTTCAGCGTGGCCATATCATTTCGGGTACTTATACATCCGATAAAGACCGGACCATGATGTGGGAAGTTCATCCTTATCCATGATGGTTGAAGATCCGGTCAGAAATTGATAAAGCTTTTGATGACTTTATGAAATTCATCGTCCGTAAAGGGTTTATGAAGGATTTTATTAATCCCTGATTTTGTCAGGACAGTGTCATTAACCTTGATATCACCATCTTTTTCTTCAACAAAATCACTCTGGGTGGTGATCATGAGAATAGGGATTTCCTGTTTTGAAAATTTTTTCCTGATTTCCCTTGTCAATTCAAGACCGCTGATATTCGGCATGTTCAGGTCGGTAATGACCAGGCTGGGTTTTTTCTGCAGGATTTGGGGAATGGCATCTTCCGGACGGTCAAAGGTGACTGGTGTAAAACCGATGGTTGTGAGTTTGTTCTGATAGAGTTTCAGCATCATTTTTGAATCATCGATAACAAAGATTTGAATCGTTTTGTTTTCCGGTTCTTTTTTTTCAATAACTTCTTTTGCAATACTTTCGGCAAATGCCTTTTGCCCGATGGTTCCCATCTGCTTTAAAAAGGATTTTCGTGTCGAGGAATCCGCTTTGGTGGCAACATGGGTCTTGGCAATTTCAAGAAAGGATTCTTCTTCCACAAGAAAATTGAAAATATTCCCGGCTTCTGAATCGATTAAAGCGGCAACAGCATTTTTAGAATCCTTTGACCCTTCTCTTACAACATTTCTCAAGCCTGCGACCAAAGCCTTGGAAAGGTTCCGGTCAATGGCCCGGGCCGCACTCATCCGGACTGATTCAACAGGATCCTGCAATCCCTGGACAAGACTGATGGCGGTTTTAGGAGACGGGATACGTTCCATGGCTTCATAGGCAGCTTGCCGGATATTGGCATCTGCCGGCTGGGTATTGATAATATCCAGGATGGGGGTAATGGCGGCAGGATCACCAATATATCCAAGGGTTGTGACAAGATGGACAAGATAATCCGCATCAGCGTTCTGAAACGCCTGGGTCAGAATGGGGGTTGCCTTGTTGCCGAGTTTCATCAATTGATCAATGGCAGTATCCCTGACATTGGTGATGGGGGAACCTAAAAGACCGGTTAATTTATCAAGGGCATACAGGTCCTGCATTTCCGAAATAGCTTCAACTGCTAGTTTATTGGTCTCTTCATCCTTTCCGATGAATCCGGTCAATAGATCTACAGAATCATTGCTGCCTTGTTCTGAAATGGCAAAAATGGCTGCCTGCCGGATCTTTTTATCCGGCTGTCCAACCATTTTTGAAAAAACGGGTAAAGAATCGGGAAGCCTTAATTTACCTAAAGCAATTACGGCCGCAGTAAGGATATCAATGTCCTTGTTTTCAATGATTATTTTTTTAAGTACAGGGGCGGTTTCTGTTAACAGCAATTCTCCGGCAGCTTTTAAAAATAAAAGCCTGCCTTTTTTTTCAGTCTCTGTAATATATTTAATGACCAGATCCGTATTTCCATAAGCTTTATCCAGGATGAGATCGTATAGGGCTTCCTGGATTTTAGGATTGGATATTTCAATTTTAGTTAAATATTCAAGCAAAGGGAAAACGATTTTTTCAGGACCTTTGGCGAGTTCTACCAGGGCTTTTCGCTGAATATCCGGGTCAATATCAGCATCTGAAGCAAATTGAAGCAGGGCCTTGGCTTTAATAATATCTTCTTCCTTTAAACAGAAAACAAGTTCATCAAGAAATTCTTTTGCATTAATCCCAGCCATGGCTCACCTTTTTTTTAATTTTTAAATTGATAAAATACTGAGTTCAGATATTTTTTGGAGGTAAAAAGATCGGTATCATTTGCAAGGGATTCTGTAGAGCCTATTAACAGGTATCCGTCAGGTTCAAGAACCTTTGCAATACCCTGGTATATTTTCCTGCGGTCTTCAGTCGTAAAATATATCATTACGTTTCTGCACAGAATAATATCAAATTTTCCAATGCCGATAAACGGCTTCATCAGGTTCATTTTTTTAAATTGGGCCATGGCCCTGACTTCATCCCTTATTTTAAACCGGTCTTCTTTTTTGTCAAAATAGCGGTTCAGGCGCCGCTGGTCAAGTCCCCGGGCTATTTCAAATTTATTGTATAATCCATAGCTTGCATAAGCAATGGCAGCATCCGATATATCCGTTCCAAAGAGTTTGATATTATATTTGTCCATTGTAACCCCCATTTCAAGAAGGGTCATGGCAATGCTGTAAATTTCCTGGCCTGTGGAATTGGCAGCGCTCCATAACCTGATGGTGGGTCTGAGGGAAGACTGCCGTTGTGTCCGGTTATCAATCAGATCCGGGAAAATTTTATGCTGTAACAATTCAAATGGAGATTTATCCCGGAAAAAATAGGTCTCATTTGTAGAAATGGCATCAATGATGTCGTTTTCAATTTCTTTTTTTAAATCCATTTTTGCTTTGTTCAAAAGTTCAGCATAGGTGGATGCATTGTATTTGGTGAGCAGGGGATTCAGTCTGGTTTCAAGGAGATATTCTTTGCCGGTGTCAAGTGCTATTCCTGAAATATCAAGAATATACTTTGAAAAATTTTTAAATTCATCCCGGCTTACTTTAATTTTCATCATAGATGCAGTTGATAATATATTTGACATTTTTTTAGATTACTGTTTTTACAATTTCTTCAGCAATCCTGTCCAATGGGACCACAATATCTGCGATGCCTGACTCGATAGGCTCCTTGGGCATCCCATATACTGTGCAAGTCTCTTCATTCTGGGCAATCACAAAGCCCCCGTTGTTTTTCATCTGTACAAGTCCTTTTGATCCGTCAGAACCCATTCCAGTCATGATGACACCGGTTGAACGTCCAACATAATACTGTGCAATAGATCGGAACAGATAGTCAACCGATGGTTTGCAGCTGTTTTCCGGAGGATCATCGGTAATTTTGATCTTCCGGGAAATACCATCGGCACCGGCAACGATTTTCATCTGTTTTCCTCCTGGTGCAATATAGATTTTTCCAGCCTCAATGGTATCGCCATTTTCAGCTTCCTTGATATACAGAGGAGATTTATTGTTCAGGCTGTTGGCAAGAGAAGCCGTAAATAAAGGGGGCATATGCTGTACAATCAATACAGGCGCCTTCAGGTTGCCCGGGAGCATAGGGATCATCCGGGTCAGGGCATTGGGGCCGCCCGTTGAAATCCCGATCCCCACGATTTCAGATTTGGACCGGATCACAGGTTTTTGAACCAAGTGGGGAGTCTGCCTTGATTTATCCACAGGGATATGTAAAGGTTTGGCTTGAATCTTTTCATGGATTTTGAGTTTTGTTTCCTTCTGTCTTTTCAGGATATTGACAATGGGTAAAAGGGCCTCCCGCACCTTATCCATGTTTTCCGCCATTTTACCCTGATCCGGTTTGGGAACAAAATCAAAGGCACCCAGTTCCAGAGCTTTTATTGTCATTTCACTGCCATACTGGGTCAGTGTGGACAGCATGATGACAACAGGGGCATGGGGTTTATCTTTTAAAGCCTGGAGAACTTCAATGCCGTTTACTTCAGGCATTTCAATATCAAGGGTGATAAAATCGGGTCTCAGCGAATCGATTTTTGATAAAGCTATTTTACCATTATTGGCTGTTCCCACAACTTCTACAAAAGGAATCTCTTTTAAGACATCGCCAACGATTTTCCGGTAAACAATTGTGTCATCAATAACAAGTGCTCTGATCTTCTCCATTATTCCTTCAGTACCTCATCAATATCCAGTATCCCGATCAATTGTTTTTCGGTTTTCAATACACCTTTGAAATATTTGCCTTTAACTCCGCCGATATTGGAAGGGGAGGGTTCTATGCTGTCTTTTCTGGCAGAGACAACATCACTGATGGAATCAATTAAAAGGCCGATATGCTCATCCTCTGAGTTGACAATGATATTTCTGTTATCTTTGCCTTTAGTGACTGGGGCAAGACCAAGTTTTTTTCCAAGGTCGATTATCGTGACAATCCTGCCTCTCAGATTTAAAATACCTTCAATATATGCTGGCGCCTGGGGCACTTTTGTGATTTCAAAATGTTTGTTGATTTCCTGTATATTGAGGATATTGATCCCGCAAAGGGCCCCACCAACATAGAAGGTGGAAAATTCTAATTCTTGGGAAAAAGTCTCGATGTTTTGTTTTGCCATCTTTTTCTCCTTGCCTAAAAAAGAATAGGATTATTTGTTCAAATTTAATTTCTGCCGTATGACTTTCATCAGCTTTTCCCTGTCGAGCTTGATTTCATATTCGTCAATACCGACCTTTCTGCCTTTTTCAATATGTGCTTCACTGGCCAGAGAGGTAAGTGCAATAACAGTAAGATGGGAGTATTTCGGGTCATTCTTAATCCGTTTGGTCAGCTCAAAGCCATCCATATTAGGCATTTCAAGATCGGTTATCACAATATCAATTTCATTCACCCGTTCTTTTAAAAGTTCCCAGGCAATCAGCCCGTCTTCA